>CANFYD010000380.1 GCA_947450745.1 Burkholderiales bacterium | reverse complement strand
GGAGTCGGTGCCGATCGAACAAGAACACGCGGGTCGCGACCCGCCCTACAGGCTGAGGGCCAGCCGTCCGACAAGCACAAAGTCTCAGCCACAATGCAGCCCAGCGGCATCGCGGTGCGCCCACCCATGCCTTGGTCAATGCCTCAGGAGATTGCGTGAAAGTACTTGTCACCGGCGCTGCCGGCTTCATCGGCATGCATGTCAGCCAGCTCTTGCTGGCCCGTGGCGACCAAGTGGTCGGCCTGGACAACCTGAACGATTACTACGACCCCCAGCTCAAACATGACCGCTTGGCGCGCTTGACGCCGCTGCCGGGCTTCAGCTTCGTGAAGATGGATGTGGCCGACCGGCCGGGCATGGAGGCGCTGTTTGCGGCGCAGAAGTTCGACCGCGTGGTGCATCTGGCGGCGCAAGCCGGCGTGCGCTATTCGATCGAGAACCCGCATGCCTACATCGAAAGCAATATCGTCGGCTTCACGAATATCCTGGAAGGCTGCCGTCACAACGCCGTCGAGCATCTGGCTTATGCGTCGAGCTCCAGCGTGTACGGGGGCAACACGCTGATGCCGTTCTCGGAGCATCACAGCGTCGACCACCCGGTCAGCTTGTACGCCGCGACCAAGAAGGCCAACGAGCTGATGGCCCACACCTACAGCCATTTGTTCCGCCTGCCCACCACCGGCCTGCGCTTCTTTACCGTCTACGGGCCCTGGGGCCGGCCGGACATGGCGCTGTTCTTGTTCACCAAGGCCATCATCGAAGGCCGACCGATCAACGTCTTCAACCACGGCCAGATGGTGCGCGACTTCACCTATGTGGACGACATTGCCGAGGGCGTGCTGCGGGTGCTGGACCGCGCGGCCACACCGGAGCCCGGTTACGACGCGATGAAGAGCGACCCGGCGCACTCGAACGCGCCGTACCGCATCTTCAACATCGGCAACCACGCGCCGATCCAGTTGATGGCCTTCATCGAGGCGATCGAGAAAGCGGTGGGCCGCGAGGCGGTGAAGAACTTCATGCCGCTGCAAGACGGCGATGTGCCGGCCACTCATGCCGATGTGGAAGAGCTGGCCGCCTGGACCCACTTCCGCCCGGCCATGCCGGTGCCAGACGGTGTGGCCAAGTTCGTGGCTTGGTACCGGGATTATTTCAAGGCTTAGGGCGGGTCACGGCCCGCGATTGAGTGCCGTGACGGACACCGAGCCGGCGGAAACAACGGAGGCGGCGAAACAAGCGGGCCGTTTGCCAAGGCCGACGCGGGTCTTGACCCGCCCTACGGGGATGTGTGTTTCGTAGGGCGGGTCGCGACCCGCGATTGCATTCGTCGTGCCGTTACTCGAAGCTCTTCGCGTCGGCCAGCAACGGTGCTTTGGCGTCTTTTTCCGCCAGCAGCGGGGCCGTGCCGACGTCGGGCCAGGTGATGCCGATGGCCGGGTCGTCCCAGCGCACTGAGCCTTCGCAATCGGGCGCGTAGTAGTCGGTGGTTTTGTAGAGGAAGTCGGCCGTCTCGCTCAGCACCATGAAGCCGTGGGCAAAACCGGGCGGTACCCAGAGCTGGCGCTGGTTTTCGGCCGTCAACTCGACACCGGCCCAGCGGCCGAAGTTGGGGCTGCTGCGGCGCAGATCCACCGCCACATCAAACACCGCACCGCTGACCACGCGGACCAGCTTGCCCTGGGTGTGCGGCGGCAACTGGAAATGCAGGCCACGCAGCACGCCGCGCGCCGAACGGGAATGGTTGTCCTGCACAAAGCGCACGGCCGAGCCGACTGCCTTGTTGAAGGTTTGCTCGTTCCAGCTCTCGGTGAAAAACCCGCGCGCATCGCCGAACACACGCGGTTCGACAATCAGCACCTCGGGCAGGGCGGTGGGGGTGATCTTCATCAGAAGGACTTCTCGGTCAGCAGCTTCTTCAGATATTGGCCGTAGCCGTTCTTCATCATCGGCTGGGCTAGCGCGGCCAGTTGATCGGCGCTGATCCAGCCGGCGCGGAAGGCGATTTCCTCCGGGCAAGCGACCTTCAGACCCTGGCGCTTTTCCAGCGTGGCGATGAATTGACCGGCTTCCAGCAGGCTGTCGTGCGTGCCGGTGTCCAGCCAGGCGTAGCCACGGCCCATGATTTCGACCTGCAGCTGATCGCGCCTCAGATACTCGGCGTTGACGTCGGTGATCTCCAGCTCGCCGCGCGGGCTGGGC
This sequence comes from Burkholderiales bacterium, assembly GCA_947450745.1. Lineage (GTDB taxonomy): Bacteria > Pseudomonadota > Gammaproteobacteria > Burkholderiales > Burkholderiaceae_C > Paucibacter_A. The sequence continues at coordinate 2,288 of CANFYD010000380.1, read as the reverse complement.
TTGATGGCTGCCGCGATGTCGCAGACCTGTTCGTCGTAGAAGTAGAGGCCGGTGACTGCGTAGTTGCTCTTCGGCGCGCTGGGCTTTTCTTCGATGGACAGGGCTTTCTGCTGTGCGTCGAAGTCGACCACGCCGTAGCGCTCGGGGTCGGTCACGTGGTACGCAAACACGGTGGCGCCGGTGGTGGTGTTGTCGGCATTGCTGAGCAGGCCGGCAAAGTCGTGGCCGTAGAAGATGTTGTCGCCCAGCACCAGCGCGCTCGGGGCGCCGCCAATGAAATCGCGGCCCAGGATGAAGGCTTGCGCCAAGCCGTCGGGGCTTGGCTGCACGCAGTAGCTGATGTTCAGGCCCCAGCGTTTGCCGTCGCCCAGCAGCGCTTCAAAGCGGGGGATGTCTTGCGGCGTGCTGATCAGCAAGATGTCGCGGATGCCGGCCAGCATCAGGGTGGCCAGCGGGTAATAAACCATCGGCTTGTCGTAGACCGGCAGCAATTGCTTGCTCATGGCCAAGGTGGCAGGGTGCAGCCGGGTTCCAGAGCCGCCGGCCAGGATGATGCCTTTGCGATTTTGCATGGGGGTTCCTGAATCTAAATCAAAGAATTTCGTTCAGCATGCGCTCGACGCCCTGCTGCCAATGCGGCAGCGTGAGGCCGAAGCGGCTGTGCAGTTTGTCGGTGGACAGGCGCGAGTTCAGCGGGCGCTGGGCCGGCGTCGGGTAGGCGCTGGTGGGGATGGCCAGCACTTGGTCGGCCGCCACGCGCACAGGCACGCCGCGCGCACGAGCGAATTCAATCACCGTCCGGGCATAGGCATGCCAGCTGGTGGTTCCGCTGGCCGCCGCGTGATAAATGCCGCCCAGCGCTGGGTTTTGCAGCGTGGCCATCAGCATGTGGGCGCTCAGGTCGGCCACCAACTCGGCCCCGGTCGGCGCGCCGATCTGGTCGCTGATGACCTTGAGTTGCTCTCGCTCGGCGGCCAGTCGCAGCATCGTTTTGGCGAAGTTGCCGCCGCGTGCCGCATACACCCAACTGGTGCGCAGGATCAGATGCTGGCAACCGCTGGCGGTGATCAATTGCTCGCCGGCCAGTTTGCTTGCACCGTAGACGCTCAAAGGGCCGGTGGCGGCGTCCTCGCTGCGGGGCTGGTCGCCGCTGCCATCGAACACGTAATCGGTGCTGTAGTGGATCAGCAGCGCGCCCAGCGCCTTGGCCTCGGCGGCCAGCGCAGCCGGTGCCGCAGCATTGATCTGCTGCGCGCCGGCGGCGTCTGATTCGGCCTTGTCCACAGCGGTGTAGGCGGCGGCGTTGACGATCACCTGCGGCTTGACGGCGCGCACGCTGGCCAGCAGCGCGGCGCTATCGGCCAGGTCGCCGCCGTTGTGCCTGTCCAGCGCGATCAGCTCGCCCAGAGGTGCCAAAGCGCGCTGCAACTCCCAGCCGACTTGGCCGTTCTTGCCGAGCAGCAGGATTTTCATGCGCTGGCCTGGGGCGTGGCTTGAGCGTCCTGGCCATATTGCGCGTCCAGCCAATCGCGGTAGGCACCGCTTTGCACCCGGGCCACCCATTCCGGGTGATCCAGATACCACTGCACGGTTTTGCGAATGCCGGTGGCAAAGGTCTCGGCCGGCCGCCAGCCGAGCTCGCGCTCGATCTTGCGGGCGTCGATGGCGTAGCGCCGGTCGTGGCCGGGGCGGTCTTTCACGTAGGTGATCAAACGGGTGTAGCTGCCGGCTGGGTCCGGGCGCAGCTCGTCGAGCAGGGCGCAAACGGTGTGCACGATGTCCAGATTGGTCATCTCGTTCCAGCCGCCGATGTTGTAGGTCTCGCCCAAGCGGCCGCCGGCCAGCACCGCGCGGATGGCGCTGGCGTGGTCGGTCACATACAACCAGTCCCGCACGTTCTGGCCGTCACCGTAGATGGGCAGGGCCTTGCCCGCCAGCGCGTTGACGATCATCAGCGGGATCAACTTTTCGGGGAAATGGTAGGGCCCGTAGTTGTTCGAGCAATTGGTGGTGACGACCGGCAGGCCGTAGGTGTGGTGCCAGGCGCGCACCAGGTGGTCGCTGGCGGCCTTGCTGGCCGAATACGGGCTGTTCGGCTCGTAGGCGTGGGTTTCGGTGAACGCCGCATCGCCAGGCCCGAGCGAGCCGTAGACCTCGTCGGTGGACACGTGGTGAAAGCGGAACGCGGCGCGTTCTTCGCCTTCGAGCGCTGACCAATGCGCGCGCACCGCTTCGAGCAAGGTGAACGTGCCCTGCACGTTGGTGTGGATGAACGCGCCCGGGCCGTG
>CANFYD010000379.1 GCA_947450745.1 Burkholderiales bacterium | reverse complement strand
GCACCGGCGGCCAGGACAGCCATCAGCAGCGCTTGGCTCGCCTTGAACGGCGTGATCCAGTACAGCGCCGCGCCGACCAGCCCGGCGGTCAGGGTGCCCACGCCCCAAGCCCGCAGTGAAAAGGTGCGGCTGACCCGGCGCGCCAACGGCCGGCTGCGCAGGCGGCGGCTGGCGGCCAACTGCGCCAACTGCCCGCAACTGAGCACGGCAACCAGGAAAAACAGCAGGAACGCACCGCGTCCGCTGTAGCCGGGGATGTCGAGCAGCAGCAGGGCCGGGCCATGCGAGAGCCCGTAGATGCAGACCATCAAGCCCCATTGAATCTTGGCATTGCGGGTCAGGAAATGGGCCGGGTCATCGGCCAGCGCGCTGACCACCGGGATGGCCAGAAAGCTGTAGACCGGAATCAACACCGAGAACAGATCGAACTGCCGCAAGCCGACCAGCAGGTATTGCAGCGGCAGGATCAAAAAGAAGGCCAACAGCAAGCTGCGGTGGTCGCTGCGGCGGGTGTGCATCAGGGTGATGAACTCGCGCAGCGCCAAAAAGGACAGCAGGCCAAACAACAGCGTGGCGGCCACCGGCCCGGCAATCCAGGCGACCCAGAACACGCAGGCCCCCACCCACACCGCGTTCAGCTCGCGGCGGAAACGGCGCCGGCGCTCGGCCTGCTCGGCGCTGTCGTTGCGTTCCTGCAAGCTGATCCACAAGGTGCTGCTGCTGGCGATCAGCAGCGCGCCGAACAACAGCAGGAACAGCAGAGCGATCTGATCGCTGTGGCCGAGGGTTTTGAGCCAGTTCATTCGCGTGCTCCGGCGGGCCGCTGCGCCAGCACGGCGGCGCGGGCGCGGGCCAGGAACTCGCGCTTGTCTTCACCGGGCATCAGGGCCAGCGCCGCGCCGAAGGTCACGGTGCACAGGATGGGCACCGGCACCACTTCACCCTTGGGCATCACGCGCTGCACGTTGTCGATCCAGGTCGGGATCAGTTTGACCTGCGGGAACTGCTCGGCCAAGTGAAACAGGCCGGACTTGAAGGCCTGCGGCTCGCCCTTGTTGGAGCGCGTGCCCTCGGGGAAGATCACCAGTGAATCGCCATTCTTGAGCGCCTCGACCAGCGGCCCCAGCGGGTCTTCATCCGCGGCCTGGCCCGGTTCGTTGCGGGAGCGGGACACATAAATCGCGTTGAACACGGCCGTGGTCAGCCATTGCTTGAAGCGGCTGCTGGTCCAGTAATCGCGCGCGGCAATCGGGCGCGTCTGGGCGCGCAGTTCACGCGGCAGCGCGGCCCAGATCAGCACCCAGTCGAAATGGCTTTGGTGGTTGGCGAAGTAGATGCGCTGCTCCGCCATCGGCGGGCAGCCCTTCCAGTGACCTTGCGCGCCGGTGATCAGGCGGGCGATGCCGGCCAGCAGCAGCCCGGTAGTTTCAGCGATTGACATGGCCGCATCGTAGCGGGGCGAGATGGCACTTCATTGACGCCCAAGCCGCAATACCGTTCGTCCTGAGCTTGTCGAAGGACTCCCCCCGCTTCCGACAACCCTTCGACAAGCTCAGGGCGAACGGGTTTTATCCGAACAGTATTGGGTCGCGGCCCGCCCTACGTCACCGACACCGGTTGAATCTATTTTGCTTGTGGTGGGGGTGAGCACTTTTCACTGAGCCCCCACCCCCAGCCCCACTTTTACAGCGGCAACGCTGCGCACACCGCAGCCAGCGCCTGCATGAAGCGGCCCAGCTCTTCGCCGTGCAGCAATTGCTGGCTGGCATCGCCGTCCAGGCTGCCCGCGCTCAGGTCGGGCTGGCTGTCCAGCACTTGCAACATCGCCTGCTCCAAGCCGCTTTGCGCCTGCAGCTGTATCAGGGGCAAGCCACGCGTGTCCTGATCGGCAAAATCGACCAGATGCGACAAGCGCTGCTCCAGCAAACGATCCCCCCACGGCAGCTCCAGATTGACCAGTCCCGCGTCGGCGACTCGCAAGTCCAGGCCCAGGCCGGCCGCGTCGCTGCACAGCAAGACCGTCACTCCCGCATCGTTGCGCCAGCGCAAGGCCAGGGCTTGGCGCTGCGCCAGCGGCTGATCGGCGTGAATTTGCACGGCGGCGATGCCGGCCGACTGCAAACGCGGCAGCAAAAGCGCCAGCGCGTCGTCCCACTGGCAACACACCAGCAAGCGCTCGGCGGCGGCACCCAGCAACTCACGCGTCAAGGCAGTCACCGCCGCCAACTTGGGCGCTGCACCGGGCTCGCCCAGCAATTGCGGGCTGATGGCCAAACGGCGCAGCCCTTGCAGCACGCGGCCTATTTGCAGTTGCTCGGCGTCAGACACATAGCCGCTGCGCTGCCAGCGCGACACGCTGCGGCGCAGCGCCGTCACCGGTGCCGCTTGCAGGGCCAGTTGCTGCTCGGTCAGCGCCACCGCGCGCAATTGCACCAGCGCCAGCGGCAACGACGACAACAGCTCCGCCTTGCTGCGGCTGAACATCAAGCGCTCCAAGCTGTCGTCGATGTCATCCAGCGCGCTGAAGCTGACCACATGGCCCAGTTCGTCGCGGCGCGCATGCTGACGCAAAAACTGCGCCAACGGCCCGCTGCGCTGCGCGTCCAGCAACTCCACCAGCGGCAACAAGTCTTGCGGCTGCCCGTTCAGGATCTGGCCGCTCAACATCAGCATGAAGCCGCTGTCGAGCTGCTTCAGCGCGGCCAGCGCGTCGCCGTCCAGCCGCTGTGCCTCGTCGACAATGATCAGCTCCGGCGCAAAGCCTTGCAGCAAAGCCAGGTCTTGCTGCAGTGACGCGGTCGCGGCCACCTTCAGCTGACCGGGTGCCGCCAACTGGGCTTGGCGCGCTGCCGTGTCGCCCCAGACGATGTCGGTCTGCGCCGAACTGAGCGTCTGCGCTTCGGTCAACCAGCGCGCTTGTGCCGATTCAGCGCACAGCACCAGCACCCGCTCGACCCCAAAGTGCTGCATCAACAACTCGGCGGCCGCCAAGGCCGGGGCGAACAAGCCCAAGCCCAGGTCGTCGGCCACCAAGCTGCGCCCGGCGCAAGCGGCGTAAATGGCCGCTTCCAGTTGGTAGTGCGGCAAGGGCAGCTTCAACAGGCCACGCAGGCCTGCGCTTTCCAGCCCCTGCGGATAGGCCTCTCCAAGCCGCTGCACGCGCTGAGCGGCATCGCGGCCCAGGGCCAGCAACTCCCACACGGCGGCATCAACGCGCAACTCATGGCCGGCCTCGGCCGCCAAGTGCAGCAATTGCTGCAAAGCGCCATCGGCCTCGGCATGCAAGCGGCCACGTGCATCCAGCAGCGCATAAGCCGCACGCCCGACCGACTCGGGGCAAGCTCGGCCCTGACGCCAGCGCAACACATGGCGAGCCCCCGCGCTCAAGCTGATCTCGCTGTAGTCGGTTTGCACGCCGCGCACCAGCGCATCGCGCGAGTCCCGGTCGGCCAGCAAGGTGCGCAGGGCGAAATCGACATGCTCGCAAAAGCCATGTTCGCTGAGCGCAAAGGCCTCGCAGGTGCAGCGGCAATCCTGCGGTGCCGCACCGCGCACGCTGACTACCCAGCTCTGCGAGCCGGCCAGTTCGGCCACACGGTAATCGGCCAACACACGTTCAACGCGCCCACCGCCCTCACCGCCTGAGTTACCGTCCCGCTGCAGCGCAAACCGTGCAACGGCTTGCGGCGCTGCTTGAGCGGCGGGCTGGGCCACAGGTTGGGCTACGGGCGGCGCAGGCCGAGCGGGCTGCGAAGTCGCAGTCGCAGCCGCAGCCGGGCTTGGAGCGATTCGGTCTTGTCGCGGCGGCGCTGCATTTTGAGTTCGGCCGCCGGGCTTACCAGACTTCTTGTTCCTGGACCGGCCACCGTCCCTGCCCTGCCTCGCTTGGGGCTGGGGCTGGGGCTGGGGCTGGGTGGGTGCTGGTGCTGGTGCGGAAACAACGACAGGCGCAGGCGCGGCGATAACGGCTGGGGCCGACACCGGCGCGACTGGCGCCGCAGCAGGCACTGCGACCGGCACAGCGGGTGCCGGTTTGGCCGCTTCAACGGGCTGAACCGGCTGAGCTGATTTAACTGGCTTGGTCGGCTTGGTCGCTGCCTTTTTGCCGACCGGCGGAATCAGCTGGGCAGCGGCCACAGGCTTGACCGGCTTGGCAGCCTTGACGGGCGCAACCGAGACGGGAGCTGGAGCAGGAGCAGCCACCGGTGCGACTGTCGGTGCTGCCGCTTTGGGCTTGACCTTGGACTTGCTCGCTTTAGCCACTACGGCTTTCACCGGGGCAGCCGGAACCACGGGGGCCGACACGGCTTTCACCGGCACCGCTTTGGCCACGGCTTTTTTGGCGACCGGCGCTTTCGGCGGCGCTGCCACCGCAACCGCAGCAGGGGCAGAGACAACTGCCACCACCTTGGTCGCAGCAGGCTTCTTCGCAGCCGCTTTCGGTGCGGCCTTGACGGCTGGCTTGGCCAGCGGCTTGAGCACCTCAACTG
>CANFYD010000378.1 GCA_947450745.1 Burkholderiales bacterium | reverse complement strand
CGGCGGCCAGCGCTGGCATCACTTCCCGCTCTTCGGCTGGGGCATCGGCCTGGCCATCCACGGCCTCGTGACCTTTATTTCGCTGCAGGGCATGGGCTTGCGCGAACGCATGCTGAATCAAGAAATTGAAACGCTGCGCCGGCGGCAACCGTGAAGTCACTTGGCGCACCGATAAAATCGCTCCAAACCCTGCCACTTCAGGGCGGCTCCCTGCGGGCCGCCCGCCGACCCGATGTCCCACCCTTCTGAAGAAGCTCTCAAGCCCGGCAACAATTTTCTGCGCAGCATCATCGAGCGCGACCTGATGCCTGGGCAGCAACCGGAGCGTCATTTCGCCGGCACACCGGGCGACGCCGCCCACCACGCCGCCGGGCCACTCGACCCGGCCCGCATCCGCACCCGCTTTCCGCCCGAGCCGAATGGCTATTTGCACATCGGCCATGCCAAAAGCATCTGCCTGAACTTCGGCTTGGCGCGCGATTACGGCGGCGTCTGCCATCTGCGCTTTGACGACACCAATCCTGAGAAAGAAGAGCAGGAATACGTTGATGCGATCAAGGAAATGGTCACCTGGCTGGGCTGGGCTTGGGAGGACAAAGCCGCCGCCGAGCCGCGCTCCCACCTGTATTTCGCCAGCAATTACTTCGACTTCATGTACCGAGCGGCCGAACATCTGGTGAGTGCCGGCTTGGCCTATGTCGATGAGCAGACGCCGGAAGAGATGCGCGCCCACCGCGGCGACTTCACCACGCCGGGCAAGAACAGCCCGTTCCGCAGCCGCAGCCCGGCCGACAACTTGGCCCGCCTGCGTGAAATGCGCGCCGGCCTGCATGCCGACGGCGCGATGGTCCTGCGCGCCAAGATCGACATGGCTGCGCCCAACATCAATATGCGCGACCCGGCGCTCTACCGCATCCGCCGCGCCACCCACCACAACACCGGCGACCAATGGTGCATCTACCCGATGTACACCTTTGCCCACCCGATCGAAGACGCGCTGGAGCGCATCACTCACAGCCTGTGCACGCTGGAATTCGAAGATCAACGGCCGTTTTACGACTGGCTGCTGGAGCATCTGGCCGCTGGCGGCCTGCTGGCGCATCCGCTGCCCAAGCAATATGAATTCGGGCGACTGAACCTGACCTATGTCGTCACCTCCAAGCGCAAGCTGCGCCAACTGGTCGATGAAGGCCATGTGGACGGCTGGGACGACCCACGCCTGCCGACTCTGGTGGGCATGCGCCGGCGCGGCTACACGCCCGAAAGCCTGCGCGCGATGGTGGAAGCCACCGGCGTGACCAAGAACAACGCCTGGCTCGACTACTCGGTGCTGGACATTGCGCTGCGCAGCGACCTCGAAGGCAAGGCGGCGCGCGCCAGTGCGGTGCTGGACCCGCTCAAATTGAAGCTGACCAACTGGGCCGAGTTGTTCGGCAGCGCCGATCATGTGGAGGCTTGCAGCGCGCCGGCCCACCCGCAACTGCCGGAGCTGGGTCTGCGTCAGTTCACCCTGGGGCCTGAGGTCTGGATCGAGCGCGACGACTTCATGGAAACACCGGTGAAGGGCTACCACCGCCTTTTCCCCGGCAACAAGACGCGCTTGAAATACGGCTATGTGATCGAGTGCAGCGGCTGCGAGAAGGATGCGAACGGCGTCGTTACCGCCGTGCTGGCCACCGTGGTGCCCGACACCAAGAGCGGCACGCCGGGTGCCGATGCGGTCAAGGTCAAGAGCGCCATCACCTGGGTCAGCGTGCATGAAGCGGTGGCGGCCGAGGTGCGCTTGTATGACCGCCTGTTCACCGAGGCACAGCCGGGTGCCGGGGACAGCGACTTCCTGGCGGCCATCAACCCACTGAGCCGCCGCGTCATCACCGCTTATCTGGAGCCGTCGTTGGCCAAGGTGGCGGCAGCGACGCACTTCCAGTTCGAGCGGCATGGCTATTTTGTGGCTGACCGCGTTGATCACCGTGCCGACCAACCGGTCTTCAACAAGATCACCGGGCTGAAGGACGGCTGGGCCAAGTAGCCCGAGCCGACGGTTGACAAGCAAACAAGCTGTCAAGCCGATAAGCCTATGAGCAACCGGTGGCCGCGATCAGTTCGCGGCCACCGGCCTGTGCGTCACACCTCGCAGGGCCGGATCACGGGACTGGCGTATTCGTGGCCGACCACGGCGCGGGCGAACAGGTAATTTTCCATCGCCTTGGCGCTCAAGGCATCCAGCAGCACATCACCGCGTGCGTCGCAGGGGAAGGCCAAGGCCTTGCCCGCCTGGAACAGCGACTGAAACTGAAGCTCGAATTTGCTCGGGATCTGGGGGGTTTGGTATTGCATGGTCATGCTCATAAGGTACTCCAAAGACGTCGCCATGATCTGGCTGCGTACCACTGAAGACTAGCCCCTGAATGAGGGGTTAACCATGTGCATACGTCTCGAATAAACGTCAGATGGAGGCTACCGGTGGACTAGGAATTGCACTGACGGGAATTTGTCACGCCTGAATTTTTACGGCCTGCCGAGCCAGTGCACTGCTCGGCAGATGGTCACGCCGCTCGATCGATCGATAGATCAGTCAGTCAAGTTAGCCAGATCCGCCATCCGGCGCACCTTGACCTTGCGGCCCTTCAGCTTGCCGTTTGTCAACCGTTTGGCGGCTTCGCGCGAGATGTCGCGGGACACCGCCACATAGGTATGGAACTCGGTGACGTTGATCTTGCCGATCTGCTCGAAGGTGAAGCCGGCCTCGCCGGTCAGCGCGCCCAGCACATCGCCGGGGCGGATCTTTTCCTTGCGGCCACCCAGGATTTGCAACGTTTCCATCGGCGGCTGCATCACGCCGCCGGGGCTGACGCTCAGGCTGTCGAGCTTTTGCCAAGTGAAGGCATAGCCCTGCATCTGCTCGATGCGGCCGACCCGGCCCATTTCGTCCAAGCTGGCCAAGTTCAAGGCCAGCCCCTCGGCACCGGCGCGGCCGGTACGGCCGATGCGGTGGGTGTGCACCTCCATGTCGGGCGTCATCTCCACATTGATCACGCATTCGAGCTGGGCAATGTCGAGGCCGCGCGCGGCCACGTCGGTGGCCACCAGCACCGAGCAGCTGCGGTTGGCGAACTGGATCAAGACCTGATCACGGTCACGCTGCTCCAGGTCGCCATGCAAGGCCATGGCCACAAAGCCTTGCCCGTCCAGCACAGCGACCAGATCGCGGCATTGCTGCTTGGTATTGCAAAAAGCAATCGTGCTGACCGGGCGGAAATGCGCCAGCAACTGCGACACCGCATGCAAGCGCTCGATCTCCTTGACCTCGAAAGCCAGTTGACGGATTTGCGCCGGAGCTTGCGTGACGGCGGCCGCCAGCTTGACTTCGACCGGCTCGCGCATGAATTGCGCACTCAGCTTGGCAATGCCTTCCGGGTAGGTGGCTGAGAACAGCAAGGTCTGGCGCTTTTTTGGCGCTTGCTTGGCGACGGTGACGATGTCGTCGAAAAAGCCCATGTCCAGCATGCGGTCGGCTTCGTCCAGCACCAGGGTGTTCAGCGCGCTCAGGTTCAAGCTGCCGCGCTCCAGGTGGTCCATCACCCGGCCGGGCGTGCCGACGGCAATGTGAGCCCCAAAACCCAGGCTGTCCATTTGCGGCTTCATCGGCGTGCCGCCGCACAGCGTCAGCACCTTGATGTTGTCGGCGGCGCGCGCCAAGCGGCGGATTTCTTGCGTGACCTGGTCGGCCAGCTCGCGCGTCGGGCACAGCACCAGCGCTTGCACATCGAAGCGGGACACCTCCAGCCGGGCCAGTAGCGACAGCGCAAACGCCGCCGTTTTGCCGCTGCCGGTCTGGGCTTGCGCGATCAAATCCTTGCCTTCAAGGGCAAGCGGCAGGCTGGCGGCCTGGATCGGTGTCATTTGCGTGTAGCCGAGCTGGGCCAGATTGGCCAGCATGGCGGCGCTCAAGGGGAGTTGAGCGAAGGAGAGTTTGTCGGTGGAGGCGGTCATCTCCCGATTATCCCTGCCCGCAGCCAAGTGCTGCTCAGCCGCCGGCGCGCTTGACTGTCCAGCTACCTTTTGTCTTCAATAGCTCGATCACCCGCTCGCAGTGGTCGCCCTGCACTTCGATCACGCCGTCCTTGACCGTGCCGCCGGAGCCGCAAGCGGTTTTCAGCTGCTTGCCCAGCGCGTTCAGTGCCTCGGCGTCCAGTGGCAAGCCCTTCACCAAGGTGACGCCCTTGCCGTTGCGTCCCTTGGTTTCACGCGAGACGCGGACGATGCCGTCGCCGGCCAGCGGCGCTTTTTTCTTGCCGCATTCACAAGCGCCGCTCGGCTTGCGGCAGACCGGGCACATGCGGCCAGCATCGGTGGAATAGACCAGGCCGCTCAGGCCCGCCAGACCAGAAATAGGTTTGTTCGATTTCATCTCAGCTATTTTCCACGCCAATCGGTCCGAACAAGGCGAGCTGCAAGGCGGCCGGTTCATTGATGGTGCGCACGCGCAAGTAAGCCTCGTCGGCTTCAGGGTAGCGT
>CANFYD010000377.1 GCA_947450745.1 Burkholderiales bacterium | reverse complement strand
CCTGGTGCGCTTTCGGGCCGAGGCGATGCAACAGGCCGTGCCGGTGGGTGTCGGCGCGATGGCGGCGATTCTGGGGCTGGACGCGCAAGCGGTGCGCGACGGTTGCGCGCAAGCAGCGGCGCTGGTCGGCGAGCCGGTCGAGGCTGTCAACTTCAACGATCCGAAGCAAACCGTCATTGCCGGCACCAAGGCGGCGGTGGACAAGGCCTGCGAGATGCTGAAAGTGGCCGGTGCCAAGCGCGCCTTGCTGCTGTCGGTGTCGGCGCCGTTCCACTCCAGCTTGATGAAGCCGGCCGCCGAAGCGCTGAAAGCTCGCCTGGCCGACACCGAGTTCGGCGCCTTGCAGTTTCCCGTCATCAACAACGTGGATGTAGCCAAGGTCGGCGATGCCGCCGGGCTGCGCGATGCGCTCTATCGCCAGGCCTTTGGCGCGGTGCGCTGGGTCGAAGTGGTGCAGGCGCTGAAGCGCGATGGCTTGACGCATGTGTTCGAATGCGGGCCGGGCAAGGTGCTGGCCGGCATGGCCAAGCGGATTGATGCCGACCTCGTCAGCAGTGCGGTGCTGGACCCGCTGACCCTGACCGAGACACGCGCCTTGTTGGGCTGAAGGAGAAGCACATGAGTACAGAAATTTCTATCAAAGGGCCTATCCAAGGGCAAATCGCCCTGGTGACCGGGGCTAGTCGCGGCATCGGCCGTGCGATTGCGCTGGCGCTGGCCGAGCAGGGCTATGTGGTCATCGGTACCGCGACCACCGAGGCCGGTGCCGCAGCCATCAGCGCTGCGCTGGAGGCTTTAGGCGGCCGAGGTCTGCTGTTGAACGTCAACGACGGGGCCGCTATTGATGCGGCCATCGACGCACTGGTGAAGGCTCACGGCGGCTTGCAGGTGTTGGTCAACAATGCCGGCATCACCCGCGACACCCTGTCCATGCGGATGAAGGACGACGACTGGGATGCGGTGCTCGACACCAATTTGAAGGCCGTGTTCCGCATGAGTCGCGCGGTCATGCGCACCATGATGAAGCAGCGTTATGGCCGCATCATCAACATCACGTCGGTGGTGGGCGCTTCAGGCAATGCGGGGCAGGCCAACTACGCGGCGGCCAAGGCCGGGGTGGCGGGCATGACGCGGTCACTGGCGCGCGAATTGGGCAGCCGAGGCATCACCGTCAACTGCGTAGCCCCTGGTTTCATTGCGACCGACATGACCGAAAGTCTGCCCGAGGCGCAGAAGGCAGCCTTGCTGGCGCAGATCCCGGTGGGTCGTTTGGGGGAGCCTGGGGAAATTGCCGATGCGGTCGTCTTCCTTGCGTCACCGAAGGCAGCCTACATTACCGGCAGTGAGTTGCATGTCAATGGCGGCATGTTCATGAATTGAATGGGGACTTGCACAAAACCGCTAGCTGAGACAGGTTTGCGCAAGTTCTGTTGAATTGAATTGCGGCGCGGGCATCCTGCCTTCGCTCACCGGATTTGCCCGGCCGGTGAGGTTCTTTGAAGTGACGAGTTGCCTGTACTCAGGCGCGTCACTCCACTGGCCTTAGAATCCCGGGCTGTTCCTAACAAACCCCCTCCTGGAGGAGTCATGAGCGATATCGAAGCACGTGTCAAGAAAATCATCGCCGAGCAACTCGGCGTGCCTGAGTCCGATGTGACCAACGAAAAGGCCTTTGTGGCCGACCTGGGCGCAGACTCGCTCGACACCGTGGAGCTGGTGATGGCACTCGAAGACGAGTTTGGCATCGAAATCCCCGATGAAGAAGCCGAGAAAATCACCAGCGTTCAGCTGGCGATCGACTACGCCGTCAAGCACCAGAAAGCCTGAGCGTTCTGGCATCAACCAAGAGCTTGTTGAACAAGGTCTGGGCCCTCTGAATCGTTGGAAGGGGCCGTTTTGTGGCGCAGCAAAAATCAACATGGCTTGCCATGTTTTTTGCGGCCTGCCGAGCGCTCCAGTCCAGCTACTTGATGGCCCGACGTCTTTAACGAGTTCGAACTGAATCACCCCCACTGCATGAGCCGTCGTCGCGTTGTCGTTACTGGACTTGGTCTGATCAGCCCCGTTGGAAATACGGTGTCTGAAGGCTGGGCCAACATCTTGGCCGGTAAGTCCGGCATTGACCGCATCACCCGCTTTGATCCCAGCAATTTCTCCTGCCATTTCGCCGGGGAAGTGAAGGGCTTCAATGGGGATGAGTACTTTCCTGCCAAGGAAGGGCGGCACATGGATGCTTTCATCCATTACGGATTGGCGGCGTCCATTCAAGCAGTGAGGGACTCCGGTTTGCCGACCGGTGATCAGTTGAGCGAAGAACAAGCCGAGCGCATCGGCGTGCTGGTGGGGTCTGGAATTGGTGACTTGCCACTGATCGAAGAAACCCACGGCGAGCTGATGGCGCGCGGACCGCGACGGGTGTCGCCGTTCTTCGTGCCGGCTTCCATCATCAACATGATTTCTGGTCATGTGTCGATCAAGTTCGGTTTCCAAGGGCCGAACCTGGCCATCGCGACAGCCTGTACCACGGGCTTGCACGCGATCGGTGAGGCCGGCCGCTTGATCGAGTATGGTGACGCCGACGTGATGATTGCCGGTGGCGCGGAATCAACGATTTCACCGCTGGGACTGGGTGGTTTTGCATCGGCAAGAGCCCTGTCCACGCGCAACGAAGACCCGAAGACAGCGTCCCGCCCCTGGGATAAGGACCGTGATGGTTTTGTGCTGGGCGAGGGCAGCGGCGTGCTGGTACTCGAAGAGTACGAGCATGCCAAAAAGCGTGGCGCCAAGATCTATGCCGAGCTGACGGGCTTTGGCATGGGGGCAGACGCCCACCATATGACCGCTCCAAGTGTGGACGGTCCGAAGCGTTCGATGAGGGCGGCCCTGCGTAATGCGGGGCTCAACCCGGACCAAATTCAATACATGAACGCTCACGGCACCTCGACGCCGCTGGGCGACATGAACGAAACCAATGCCATCAAACTGGCATTCGGTGATCACGCGAAGTCCTTGGTGATCAGTTCCACCAAGTCGATGACCGGGCATTTGCTTGGTGGGGCCGGGGGCATCGAATCGGTGTTCACGGTGCTGGCGCTGCGTGATCAGGTGGCACCGCCCACCATCAACATCTTCAACCAGGACCCCGAGTGCGACCTGGACTACTGCGCCAACGAGGCACGGCCGATGAAGATCGAATATGCCGCGAAGAACAACTTCGGTTTTGGTGGCACCAACGGCACGCTGATCTTCAAGCGGATCTGAGCCCTGTAGTTCGCTGACTCGTGTCGGGTCAGACTGCGGTTTGCTCGGCAGCTTGATGCCGGACTAGGATGTCGGCGTCATGCTCAAGCATCGCTACCATCCGCCCGCCTTCCAGGTGGAAGTGCGGCCCCAGCCACGACTGCAAGCCGCCATCGCCAGCTTGGCTGGCAGCGCCGGCCTGAGCGCTGTTGCCGCCGCCATGGCCCATGACCGCGCGTTCTGGCCGCTGCTGGCGGTACTGCCGGCTTGGGTCTGCTTGGCTTGGCAGCGCGCTCAGGTCTGCCCTCGAAAGCTGCAATGGGACGGCCAAACATGGCGGCTGGGGCTGCTGGCTTCGCTGGACCCTGGCGCGCCGGTCGCGCTGGAGGTGCTCTTCGACTTTGGCAGCTGGATGCTGCTGCGCTCGCGGACGGCCGAGCCACGGTGGTTTGGCCTCACTTATCTGCCTCTGAGCAGTGCAGACCTCGGCGCGTCCTGGGGCATGTTGCGTGCAACCCTCTATTCGGCACGCCAGATCCAGAACCCTTGACGTCTTGACGCAGCCTGCTGCGCCTGCATGTCGGTAGCCTGCCGGCCGGCAGCGCCCTTGAATCCACAGGCATTGACCCAAAATTTCAGAGTGGATATTTTTTCTGTCATCGTTCGCCACCGCTGATTCATTCGAGGCCAAACATGTCATTGTTGTCTTTCTCTGTTGCTCCGACGGTGCGTTGGTCGCGAGCCCTTTTGTCGGCTGCCGTGTTGTCTACCAGCTTGGGGCTGTTGCCCGGCGTGGGCCATGCGCAGGCGCGCGATCTGCCTGACTTCACCGAGTTGGTTGAGCGTGTCGGCCCGTCGGTGGTCAACATCCGCACCTCGGAGCGCGTCAAGAGCAGTCCCGTCGCCTCGCCCGAGATCGACGAGCAAATGCAAGAGTTTTTGCGCCGCTTTGGCATTCCGATGCCGAACCAGCGACCCGGTGGGCCGCGCAGTGGGGGGCCAAACAGCCCGGGCAATGAAGAAGACCAGCCGCAGCGGCGCGGCATCGGCTCCGGCTTCATCCTCAGCAGCGATGGTTATGTGGTGACCAACGCGCATGTGATCGACGGCGCCGATGAAGTCTTCGTGACCCTGACGGACAAGCGCGAATTCAAAGCCAAGACCATTGGCACCGACCGCCGCTCGGATGTGGCGGTACTGAAGATCGAAGCAACTGGGCTGCCGGCGGTAAAGATCGGCGATGTCACCCGCCTCAAGGTGGGTGAGTGGGTGATTGCGATTGGCTCGCCT
>CANFYD010000376.1 GCA_947450745.1 Burkholderiales bacterium | reverse complement strand
TTGGAGCAGCGCTGCAAGCGCGGCGATTTGGTGCGGAGCGTGGTGGCCCAAGGCTGCGACTTCCGCAGCGCCTGGGCCGCGCTGCGCTTGCAGACCCGCCTGCACGAAAGCCGGGGCACCATGCCGCTGGCCGAAGCCTCGGCCCAATATGCGCTGGAGCTGGCGCAAGCTGGGCAAGACGAGTATTTGACCGCCATGAGCATGGGCTCGCTGGCCCAACTCAGCCAAGCACTGGATCAACCCGAGCGCGCGCAACGCTGGCTCGGCCAAGCGCTGCAATTGGCGCAAGGCGATGCGGTGGCGATGGCGAATGTGAAGCTGTACGAATCGGCGGTCGCCTCGCAACGCAAGGACCCGGTGGCGCAAATGCAGGCCTTGGAAGAGGCCATCGACTTTGCCACCCAAGCCGACGCCACGCAGCGGCTTGCGATGTTGCAGTCCAACCTGGTGGACGCGTATTTGCGCCAGAACCTACCAGCCAAGGCGATGGCCATGGCGCAGCAAGCGCTGCCGGCGGTATTGACCTCGGGCGAGAGGCGGCTGGAGCGCACGCTGCGCCACAACCTGTCGGTCGCCTTCATCCAGTTGGGCCAGTTTGAGCAGGCGCGGCGCGAAATGGCGCGGGTCGACACGCTGCGCAACGGCCAGCAAGATCAAGGCATACGCGTCGCTGAATTGCGCGAGCAAGGCGAAGCCTGGGCGGCGGCCGGTCAAGCCAAAGAGGCGCTGGCGGTCTATCACGAGGAGCGCCGGCTGACGGCCGAGGTGAATGCGCGCAACCGCGCCGCGTCGCTGCTGCAGCTGAAGGTCAAGTACGACAGCGAACGCAAGCAGCGCGACCTCGACCTGCTGACACTCGACAACAGCCTCAAAGGCCGGCAACTGGCCAACCGCGACCTCGCCCTGCAAGTGAGCTTGGCGGTGGCGGCACTGCTGGGCCTGGGCTTGCTGCTGGGCGGCGTGATGGTCCGCCGAGTGCGTGCGGCCAATCTGCGCCTGAAGGTCAACGAGGCGCTGCTGCGTGCGCAAAGCGAGCGCGATCCCTTGACCGACCTGGCCAACCGCCGGCATTTCATGACCGTGATGGAACAACAGGAGCAGCCCTATTTCAATGGCTCGCTGCTGCTGGTGGACATCGATCACTTCAAGCATGTCAACGACGAGCATGGCCACGCGGCCGGTGATCTGGTGATCTGCGAAGTGGCACGCCGCATCAGCCAGGCAGTGCGCGCCGAGGACTTGGTGGTGCGCTGGGGCGGGGAAGAGTTCCTGGTCTTTGCGCCGGCGGTGAGCCCGGCCCAATTGACGCTGCTGGCCGAGCGCATTCTGAGCAGCGTGGGCGCAGAGCCGGTGGCCTGCACCGAGCTGCTGCGCATCACGGTGTCGGTCGGCTTTGCGCATTTCCCGCTGGCTCCGGCGAAGCTGCCGTTGCACTGGCAGCAGGCCGTCAACTGGGCCGATATGGCGCTCTACATGGCCAAGGCGCGGGGCCGCAACCGAGCCATGGGCATTGCCACGGTGGACGCCAGCGACAGCGACGCGCTGCTGCAGATCGAAGTCGATTTCGATGCCGCCTGCTCGGCCGAACGGGTCACCCTGCAGCAAGTGCTCGGGCCCAGTCAGCTCTGACGATGAGACGCGGCGGCGGCGGGCATACTGCCGACACAACAAGCAGGAGACAGCCATGACGCAAAACCCGACCCGCCGGCAACTGCTGGCCTTCGCCGCAATGTCCAGCCTGATGCCGCTGGCCGCTCAAGTTCAAGCCCAAGCGGCTTGGCCGAGCCGGCCGGTGCGCATCATCGTGCCGTTTGCCCCGGCCGGCACCACCGACCTGTTGGCGCGCGCGCTGTTACCCGACCTGCAAAAAGCGTTCGGCCAGACATTCATCGTCGAGAACAAACCCGGCGCCGGCGGCAATCTGGGCGCCGCAGAAGTGGCCCGCTCGACCGACGGCCACACGCTGCTGATGGGCACCGTCGGCACCCACGCGATCAACGCCTCGCTGTACCCGAAGTTGCCCTTCGACCCGATCAAGGACTTTGCCCCCATCACCCTGGTGGCAGCCGTGCCCAATGTGCTGGTGATGAACCCGGCCCGAGCGCAGCAGCTGGGCATCAAGAACGTGCAGGATTTGATCCGCGTGGCGCGCGCCAAGCCGGGGCAATTGAATATGGCGTCCAGCGGCAACGGCACCTCGATCCATCTGGCCGGCGAATTGTTCAAAAGCATGACCGGCACCTTCATGCTGCACTTCCCCTACCGCGGCTCCGGCCCGGCCTTGCTCGACCTGATCGGCGGCAACGTCGACCTGATGTTCGACAACCTGCCCTCGGCGCTGCCGCAGATCAAGTCCGGCCGACTGGTGGCGCTGGCCGTCACCTCGGCCAAGCGCAGCGAGGCCATGCCCGACCTGCCCACCATCGAAGAAGTGGGCGGCCCGGCGTTGAAAGGCTATGAAGCGAGCAGCTGGTTCGGCCTGCTGGCCCCCAGCAGCATGCCGGCCGAGCAAGTCGCGCGGCTACAGCAGGAAATCCACCGCGCGCTGACCACGCCCGCCATCAAGGAACGCTTGGCCGGCCAAGGTGCGATTGCCAGCGGCATGCCCAGCAGCGAGTTCGCCGCGCTGATCGCAAGCGAAACCGCCAAATGGGCCAAGGTGGTGAAGGCCGCCGGAGCCAAGGTGGATTGAGCGGGTGAGAACTTTTGACTGCGCGGCCGGCCTGCGCCGTTGGTCGGATGCTCGCTACCCAAGGGATCCGGCGTTCGTAGGGCGGGTCGTGACCCGCGTGCAGCCAACTGTGGCACCCGTGTTACGCCCGGCCAGCGCCTGTCGGCACGTCGCTGCCCCTGCCGAAAGAGCTCGCGGGTCTTGACCCGCCCTACGTCGCTGCATGCCGCTCGCTACAAAAGTTCTCACCCACTGACGCTTTGCTCTTCATGCTGCAACCCCGCTTGTTATTGGACTCACTGCAGCGCTACCGGCGCGGCGCGTTGCGCGACGACCTGCTGGCCGCCTTTGTGGTCAGCGTGCTGCTGATTCCGCAAAGCTTGGCCTATGCAATGTTGGCCGGCCTGCCGCCGCAGATTGGGCTGTACGCCAGCTTGTTGCCGCTGGTGGCCTATGCCGCTTTGGGCTCCAGCCCGGTGCTGGGCCTGGGGCCGGTGGCGGTGCTGGCCTTGATGATTGCACAAGCGCTCGGCGGCTTGCCGGCCCACATCAGCCCTGCCGAGGGGGCGCTGGTGCTGGCGGCCGAGGTTGGCTTGATCCTGGCGCTGGCAGCGGCGCTGCGGCTCGACGCGCTGGCCTCCTTGCTGTCGGTGCCGGTGCTGCATGGCTTTGAAACCGGGGCCACCCTGGCGATTGCGCTGAGCCAGTTGCCGGTGCTGCTGGGCAGCCCGGCGCAAGGCTTTGATCTGCCCACGCTGTGGGCCGCCGCTCGCAATGGCGGCTTTGCCTGGCAGGGCTTGACCGCCGCTTACGGCCTGCTGGCCTGCGCCTTGCTGCTGGGCGGGCGGCGCTGGCTGCCCCGACAGTGGGGGCGTTTGGCACCGCTGGCCCTGCTGCTGGGCGCGATGGCGCTGGCCTGGACCAGCCAGGCGCAGACGCAGGGCGTGAAGCTGGTCGGCACCCTGCCCCCGCTGGCGCTGCAATTCAGCTGGCCCCGGCTGGACGCCGCGCTGTGGTGGCAAATGCTGCCGCCGGCCTTGCTGGTGGCCTTGATGGCCTATGTGTCGAGCCTGGTGGTGGCCGAATCGCTCGGGCGTCGCCGGGCTGAGCGCGTCAACCCGGCAGCCGAGCTGCGCGGCTTGGCCGCCGCCAACCTGGTGGCGGCCTTCAGCGGCGGCATGCCGGTGGGCGGCAGCTTCTCGCGCAGCGTCTTGCTGCATGACGCGGGCAGCCGCACCCGCGCCAGCGGTGTCTTCATCGCCGCCTTCATGGCGCTGGCCATGCTGGTGCTGGCCGAGCCGCTGGCCTGGCTGCCCAAGTCGGTGTTGGCCGCCACCATCCTGATCGCCGTGCTGTCGGGGCTCAAGCTCCAACCGTACCGCGAGGCTTGGGCCTATGCCCGGCCGGAAGCGCTGCTGATGTTGGCCGTCACTGCCTGCGTGCTGGGCTGGAGCCTGGCCGGTGCGCTGGGCCTGGGCGTGCTCGGCTCGATTGCGCTGCTGCTGCAACGCACGGCGCGCCCCCATGTGGCGCTGATCGGCCGCGTGCCCGGCACCGAGCATTACCGCAATGTGGACCGCCATGCGGTCGAGCGCCTGCCCGAGGTGCTGGGGCTGCGCATCGATGAAAGCCTGCTGTTCACCAACGCCCGCACGCTGGCCGACGTGGTGCAGGGCTATTTGTTCCAGCAGCCCGGCGTGCGCCGCGTGGTGCTGCTGATGTCGCCGGTCAACAGCATCGACTTCAGCGGCCTGGAAGCGCTGCGCGAACTGCATCAAGCGCTGCAACGCCAAGGCCTGCGGCTCGACCTGTCGGAAGTCAAAGGCCCGGTGCTCGACCGCCTGCGCGCCAGTCAATGGCAGCGCTGGTTCC
>CANFYD010000375.1 GCA_947450745.1 Burkholderiales bacterium | reverse complement strand
CTGGAAATCTTTCTGGCCGTGGTCGGGCTGGCAGTGGCCGCCATTCCCGAAGGCCTGCCGGCCATCGTGACCATCGTGCTGGCCATCGGCACCCGCACAATGGCCCGCAACAAGGCCATCGTGCGGCGCCTGCCGGCCGTGGAAACGCTGGGTTCAGTCACCGTGATCTGCTCGGACAAGACCGGCACGCTGACCAAAAACGAGATGACCGCCGTGCGCGTCATGCTGCCTACCCACACGTTGGACGTCAGCGGCGCCGGCTATGCGCCCGAGGGTGGATTCCGCCGCGATGGCGTCTCCGCCGACGCCGAACAGGATGCCGCATTGCAGGCACTGGCGCGTTGTGCCCTGCTGTGCAACAACGCTCAGCTCAAGCACGACGAAGCGGCTGGCTGGCAACTCGTGGGTGACCCGACCGAAGGGGCGCTGCTGAGCCTGGCCTACAAGGCCGGGCTGGACCCGCAAGCCGAGGTGGCAACCACGCCCCGCGTCGACGAGATCCCGTTCGAGTCGGAGCACCGCTTCATGGCTACGCTGCACCACGGTCACGAGGGCCATGCCTTCGTGCTGCTCAAGGGTGCGCCGGAGCGTGTGCTCGACTTGTGCATCGACGACAGTGAAGGCCTGCCGCTGGACCGCAACGCCTGGAACCTGCGCATGGATGAGGCTGCCGGCGCCGGCCAGCGTGTGCTGGCGCTGGCGAGCTGTGCGATGCCGGCAGGCACGACGGCGCTGTCCATCGACGACATCGGCCAGCGCTTCACACTGCTGGGGCTGGCAGGTCTGATCGACCCGCCGCGCGAGGAGGCCGTCGCGGCGGTGGCCGAATGTCAAAGCGCCGGCCTGCGCATCAAGATGATCACCGGCGACCATGCCGTCACTGCTGCGGCGATCGGTCGGCAACTGGGGCTTCAGGCCGACCGGGTGCTCACCGGCGACACCGTGCAGGGCTTGGGCGACGCGGACCTGCGCCGCCGCGCCCTGGACACCGACGTGATCGCGCGCGCCAGCCCCGAGCACAAGCTGCGCCTGGTGGGCGCCTTGCAGGCCGAGGGCGAACTGGTGGCCATGACCGGCGACGGCGTCAACGACGCGCCGGCCTTGAAGACCGCCGACATCGGCGTGGCGATGGGCCACAAGGGCACCGATGCCGCGCGCGAGGCGGCCGACCTGGTGCTCACCGATGACAACTTCGCCACCATCGTGCGCGCCGTGCGCGAAGGCCGCGTGGTGTTCGACAACATCAAGAAGGCCCTGTTGTTCATGCTGCCCACCAATGGCGGCGAGGCCGGCGTGATCCTGCTGGCAGTCTTCGCCGGGCTGACGCTGCCGGTGACGGCCGGCCAGATTCTGTGGGTGAACATGATCACGGCGGTGACGCTGGCGCTGGCGTTGGGCTTCGAGCCGGCCGAGGCCGGCGTCATGCAGCGTCCGCCACGCCGGCCCACCGAGCCCCTGGTCACCCGGGCGCTGGCATTTCGCATCGCCTACGTGAGCCTGCTGATGGTTGCGGTGACCTTCACGGCTTTCGAGTGGGAACTGGCGCGCGGCAGCAGCATCGAGACGGCCCGTACGGCAGCGGTGAATATGCTGGTCCTGGGCGAACTGGTCTATTTGTTCAACGTGCGCCACTTCACCGCGTCGTCCTTCGCACGTGACATCCTCACCGGCAACAAGGTAGCGCTTTGGATGAGCGTGCTGCTGATCACGTTTCAGTTGGCGTTCACCTATGCGCCGCCGATGCACCGGCTATTCCAAAGCACCGCCTTGGACATCACGTCCTGGCTCGTCATCCTGGGCCTGGGCGCGCTCAAGTTCCTGGCCGTCGAAGCGGAAAAGGCGGTGCTGCGGCGTTTGCAGGTGACCGGCATGTAGTTTTGTCCTGGATTCGGGAGTTGACCGCTCCTCACTGCCCCAGGGACGACATGTCTATTGAGATTTCCTTCCGAGCGCAATGATTTACTACTTGTCCGGCCCCAGATGACGTTGCCGTGCCTGCGCATTGCCCAGCCTCCCAGGCTCGCTGGTGGTGCAAGTGGCGCCCGCTTCTGTGATGAGGCAGCGGGCGGGTAGCACGGTCGTCCGGCGCTGGCAGCGACTCAGCGCCTTACCGCTGATCCATGCGAAGGTGACTGCTGCCAGTACGCAGCAGATCGAGGATCGCCGCCGCCGCTTCGGGATATTGCCTGGCCAGGTCGGTGTCGCCGCCCTCGTAATCCACTTCGAGAAAGCCGGGCGCCATCGTGTTGCCAAACAGGCTGTAGCTGCCTCCTTGCTTCAGCTTAGCGCCCATCCAGGTGCCGGCGGGTATCAGTGCTTGGACGCAGTGTCCGGCCAGCAGGTCCTGTCCCAAGGTGATGTGGCGGACACCGCCTTTACCTTGTTCGCCTGGCATCAGCAGCAGCAGAGCTATCGGGTCACCGAGGTAGAAATGCCAAAGCTCGTCCGTGGGCAGGCGGTGCATGGCGGAAAACGAATCGGGAGCATCTGTCAGCAAAGCGAGCGTCGCCGTGCCCAGTGGGTGGGGCTGGCCGTGTGCCATGGCCGTGACCGGTGAGCGCCAGCTCTGCCTGAAAAGTCCACCTTCGACCGGCAGCGGCTGCAGCCCCAGCAGGGCAATCAATTGTTCGGCGGTGGGTCGGATCATGGTTTGCCTGGCTAGAAGGGTGACGTTGGGCGAACGGACGAGTCACTGCGGATTGACGGCTGGCCCCTATCCGGCGAACTCTGCTTTGGCATTCAGGGGATCAAGCGCAGCATGTCCTTCAATTGCGCGACGGCACGCAAATGTTCGACTTCGGCCCTGTGCCACACCGCTGCGACTGCGCCGAGCTGCCCATCTCGCCCCATGTGTTCCAGCTCAGCGTAAGCGCTCGCCAGGGTTTCAGCACCGATATTGGCGCTGCCCGACTTCATTGCATGCGCCGCGTGGCTCAGTGCGGCGGCGTCGCCGCTGCTGATCGCCGCTTGCACTTGCGCGCGGCTGGCGTCGGCCGTGTCGATAAAGGTATTGAAGACGGTTTTGGCCAATTTCATGCTGCCGTTGGCATCAAATTCGCGCAGCGTTTCGAGAATCGCGCCGTTGATGGCCGGTCTGAGCCCGGCTGCGGCGGCCGGCTCGGGTGCTGCCGTGGCGCTGGGCACAGCGGCTACCGAGGGGCTGCTGAGCTCAGTAAATTCCGGGCTGTCCGGGCCGATCGGAATATTTGGGGTGCTCGGGCTGCGCGCACTTGCCGGTACGTCGCCAGGGGCCTCTGCAGTCATCGGCAGCCAGCGCGCCAGCATCGCATGCAGGGTGGCGAGCGTGTAGGGTTTGGCCAGAAAGCCGTCCATGCCGGCGTCCAGGCATTTTTTCTCGTCGCCCGGCATCGTGTTGGCGGTCAACGCGACGATAGGCAAATGTGCGCCCCGGCCGTCCGGCAGCTGCCGGATTGCAGCAGTCGCCTCGAAGCCGTCCATCACCGGCATCTGGCAATCCATCAGGACCAGATCAAAGTCGTGGTGGCGAACCAGCTCCAGCGCCTGTGAGCCGTCGCAAGCGAGTTGCCAGACCAAGCCGAGCTTGCCGAGCAAGGCCTTGGCCAGCATTTGGTTGATTGGATAGTCCTCCACCAACAGGACGCGGCCGGACAGCTTGGCCAGACCCGCCGAAGCAGCGGTATGTGGCTTGGCGGCCGCGATGGCGGTGTTTGTATCGGTCGCGATCGGGCTGGCGTCAGCGCTCGGAGTTGCTGACGTCGGGTCGGCCTGCTCGGGCTGATCCCGTACGGCGGACAAGGGCAGGGTCAGGTCGACCAGAAACTTCGAACCTTGGCCCGGTTCGCTCTCCACGCCGATGCTGCCGCCCATCTTGCTCAGCAGGCTGCGGCAGATCGTCAGGCCCAGGCCGGTGCCACCAAAGCGGCGCGTGGTCGAGTTGTCGGCCTGTGAGAAGTGCTCGAAGATTTTGCCCTGCGCGGCAGGCGCGATGCCAATGCCGGTGTCCACCACCAGCAAGCGCACGCGGGCCAAGCCGTCTTCCACTTGCGGCGTCAGCACGACCCTGACCGTCACGCTGCCCTGGCCGGTGAACTTGATCGCATTGCCGAGCAGGTTGACGATGATCTGGCGCAACCTCAGGGGATCGCCGCGCAGCCCCGTGGGGGCGTCCAGCGGCATGAACTGGCAACGCAGGTCGATCCGCTTGGCCCGCGCGGCCTGAGTGAACATCGACAACGCGTCGTGCACCACCTCGGCCAGGTCGAAGTCGACGCACTCCAGCGCCATTTGCCCCGCTTCGATCTTGGAGAAATCCAGCACATCGTTGATGACGCCCAGCAGGTGGCGGCCCGAGCTCTGTACCGCTTCGGCCCAAATGCGCTGTTGCGCCTGCAACTCGCTGTCCAGCAACAGCTCATTCATACCCAGCACGCCGTTCATCGGCGTGCGGATCTCATGGCTCATGCTGGCGAGAAAGTCCGACTTGGTGCGGCTGGCGCTTTCGGCCGCCGCTTTGGCCTGTTGCAGTTCCTGTTCAAAGCGCTTGCGCTCGGTGACATCGCGTGCGG
>CANFYD010000374.1 GCA_947450745.1 Burkholderiales bacterium | reverse complement strand
AGCTGGCGCCCTGAACCTGCCCGCAGCCGCGACCTGCCGCTGTTGCTACCGACCACGAATTGATTCGCATCAACGCTTGGCCGCCAGAGCTCACCAAGATGTCTCGTTGTCAACGAGGGGCATCAATGGGCAAGAAGATTCTGATCGTCCAGGGCCATCCGGACGCCGAGGCCAAGCATTTTTGCCATGCGTTGGCGCAGGCTTACGAGCAGGGCGCGGCGCAGGGCGGGCACACCGTGCGCACGGTTGATGTGGCGGCGCTTGATTTCCCGCTGTTGCGCTCGCAAAGGTCTTGGGAGCATGAACCGCTGCCTGTCCAGCTTCAACCAGCACAGGACGATATCGCCTGGTGCGAGCACCTGCTGCTGTTCTTCCCGCTCTGGTTGGGGGATATGCCGGCCTTGCTGAAAGGTTTTCTGGAGCAGGTGGCGCGGCCCGGTTTTGCGTTCAAGAAGGAGGGCGGCAACCCCTACGGTAAAAAGGGTTTGAGTGGGCGCTCGGCCCGGGTCGTCGTCACCATGGGCATGCCGGCGCTGGTCTACCGGTATTACTTTCGCGCCCACAGCGTCAAGTCACTGGAGCGCAACATCCTCGGCTTTGTCGGTATCGCGCCGATTTGCGAAACGCTGATCGGTCAGGTTGACGACAGCGACCCGTCGAAGCGGCTCGATTGCTTGGTCAAGCTGCACCAGCTCGGCGTGGACGGCGCGTGATCACGCTCGACACGAGCTACCAGGGCAGCCGCGCCCCGCTATAACTGCGAAATTGCCCGGTGTCGGCAGGCGTCAACAAGTCCAGCGTGGCCAGCATCTCGGCAGCGGCCACGTCGGCCGGGCGGCCGATCTCGCCGCCCCGGAACGGTTGCGACAGCGCCGTGTTGACGGTGCCCGGATGCAGCGCCACCAGCACCGCTTGCGGCTGGCTGCGTTTGACTTCGATGGCGGCGGTTTTCAGCAGCATGTTCAGCGCCGCTTTGGACGCGCGGTAGCTGTACCAGCCACCCAGCTGGTTGTCCTCGATGCTGCCGACCTTGGCGGACAACAGCGCCAGCACCCCCCGTTCACGCGCCAGCAGCTTCGAGAAATGGCGCAGCAGCAGTGCCGGGCCGAAGGTGTTGACCTGGAAGGTGGCCAGCAGTTGCTCGAAGTTCAGGTCGCCGAGCTTTTTCTCCGGCATGAACTGCGCCGCGTGCAGCAGGCCGGCGGCGTTGATGATCAGGTGGAACGGCCCCAGTGCCGCCAGGCTGGCAGCGGCGCTGGCCACGCTGGCCTCGTCGTCAAAGTCGATCGGTGGCTGCGATTGGCGGTGCAGGCCCAGCGCCAAGCCGCAACGCGGGTCGGCCTGCAACTGCGCCAACATGGCCGCACCGATGCCGCCGCTGGCACCGATGATCAGCGCCTTGAAGCCGGTGGGGAAGGAGTCGAGGCTCATACCCAGCCCTGCCGCCATTGCGCGCTGTCCTTCAATTCGCGCCAGCCGATGCGCTGGCTTTTGCCCGAATGCACCGCTTCCAGCTCCACCCACTCGATCTTGGCGGTTTGCAGTTGGGGCAGCGCGGGCGGGTCGGGTTGAATCACGCGGGCGACCAGGAAATGCTTTTCCTTGGATTGCGGCGACACGGCCGTCCACTTGCTCAGCAATAGTTTTTTAGGGTGAACCGAATTCATAGAACATAGGGTAGCCGAGAAGCCCTGCATTCAGCAGGGTCGAAAGAATTGGACCGCCGCTGCACAAGGCGAAACGCTTTGACCGGGCGGCGCTGGCCCGCCATGGGCACAATTCGCGCGCGGTGCGACACGAGCTTGCACCGACAGACCGCCTTTGATCGAAATGGAATGCCATGAATCCCAACTCCTCGCTGGCCGTGATCGGCGCCGGCATTGCAGGCCTGTCCTGTGCCACGGCGCTGCAACAAGCCGGCCACGCCGTCACGCTGTTCGACAAAAGCCGTGGCCCAGCCGGCCGCATGAGCACCCGGCGCGGCGACGACTGGCAATGCGACCACGGCGCGCAGTACTTCACCGCCCGCCACCCGGACTTTCGCGCCGAGTTGCAGCGCTGGGCCGACGCCGGTGCCGCCGCCCTGTGGACGCCGCGATTGCAGGTGTTCGGGGCGCAGGACCAGCATCGCCTCGACCCCACCTTGCAGCGCTGGGTCGGCACACCGGGCATGACCGCACCCGCGCGCTGGCTGGCGCAAGCGCTGCCGCTGCAGACCTCGGCCACCGTCGCTCAGCTGCGCCGCGACGCTGACGGCTGGCGGTTGCACACGGCCGAGGGCGGCTGGCTGGAGCAGCCGTTTGCGGCGGTGCTGCTGGCCTTGCCAGCACCGCAAGTGCCTCCACTGTTGCAGGCTTGCGCGCCGGACTTGGCCGCACTGGCTGCCAGCGTGCGCATGCGTGCCTGCTGGGCGCTGATGCTGCAATTTGCCGCACCGGTGGAGTTGCCCTTCGACGCCGCCTTCGTCAACCAAGGGCCGCTGCGCTGGTTGGCCCGCAACAGCAATAAGCCGGGCCGAACGGGCGCGGAAAGCTGGCTGCTGCATGCCGACGCCGAATGGAGCGAAGCGCAGGTGGAGCAGCCGCCCGAAGCAGTGGCCGCCCTGCTGCTGCAAGCCTTTGCCGACCTGGGTGGCCCGGCCCCGCAGGCCTGGAGCGCACAACGCTGGCGCTATGCCGACTCGGCCCCGGCGCTGACGCAAGGCTGTGCCTGGCAGGCGCAGAGTGGCTTGGGCCTGTGCGGCGACTGGCTGAACGGCGGCAAGGTGGAGGGGGCGTGGATGAGCGGCCAGCAGCTGGCACGGTTAGTGCTGAGTTGAATCAGCATCAAGCAGTGGCGCGCTGGGCCGGTCAAAGAGCAGTTCAAAAATCCGGCTGAGCGGCTGTTGGACAATGCAGCGACTTCCGGAGCTCAGCGCATGACCGTCAAATTTTTCACCCGCCGCACCTTGCTGCTGGCGCTGCTGGCCAGCGGCCTGTGTTCGAGCCTGACCGGCCCGGCGGCGGCCGCTACCCCGCCGGACACGCTGGTGCAGGCCTTTGCCTTCGACGACATCATCACGATGGACCCGGCGGAGTCGTTCGAGATCTCGGGCGGCGAAATCATCGGCAACACCTACGAGCGCTTGATCCGCTTTGACCCGAGCGAGCCGTCCCAGCTGAGTGGCTCGCTGGCCCAGAGCTGGACGATTTCTGCCGACGGCAAGACCTTCAGCTTCGAGCTCAAGCCCGGCCTGCGCTTTGCTTCCGGCAACCCGCTGAGCGCCGAGGACGTGGTGTTTTCGCTGCAGCGCGCCGTGCTGCTGGACAAAACCCCCGCCTTCATCCTGACCCAGTTCGGCTGGGACAAGGCCACTGTGGCGGCCAAGGTGCGCCAGACCGGTCCGCTGACGCTGCAGTTCGATATCGACAAACCGTACGCGCCGAGCTTTGTCTTGAACTGCCTGACCGCCAACGTGGCCTCGGTGGTCGACAAAAAGCTGCTGCTCGGCAAGGCCCAGAACGGCGACCTGGGTGCCGCTTGGTTGAAGCTCAACCATGCCGGCTCCGGCCCGTTCAAGCTGCGCGAATGGCGCGCCAACGAGTTGCTGGTGCTGGACCGCAATGACGCGTTTCACGGCCCCAAGCCGGCGTTGGCGCGGGTCATCTACCGCCATGTGAAGGAGGCCGCCACCCAGCGCCTGCTGCTGGAAAAGGGCGATGTCGACATTGCCCGCAACCTGGCGCCGCAGGACTTGACCGCCCTGGCCGCCAACAAGGACATCAAGCTGACGTCCACCGCCAAGGGCACCGTCTACTACCTGAGCCTGAACCAGAAGAACCCCAACCTGGCCAAACCGCAGGTGCGCGAAGCGTTCAAATGGCTGGTGGACTATGACGCCATCGGCGCCACGCTGATCAAGGACATCGGCGTGGTGCACCAGAACTTTCTGCCGCAAGGCCTGCTGGGTGCCAGCAGCGAGCGGCCGTTCAAGCTCGATGTCGCCAAGGCCAAAAGCCTGCTGACCCAAGCGGGTCTGGGCGACGGCTTCAAAGTGACGATGGATGTGCGCACGGCGCAACCGGTGCAGGGCATTGCCGAGGCGATCCAGCAGACCGCCAAGCGGGCCGGCATCGCCATCGAGATCATCCCCGGCGACGGCAAGCAGACG
This sequence comes from Burkholderiales bacterium, assembly GCA_947450745.1. GTDB lineage: Bacteria > Pseudomonadota > Gammaproteobacteria > Burkholderiales > Burkholderiaceae_C > Paucibacter_A. The sequence continues at coordinate 405 of CANFYD010000374.1, read as the reverse complement.
CTGACCAAATACCGCGCCCGCAAGCACGACATCTACATCGGCGAATGGGGTGCCGACTATTGGGACCCGCACACCAACGCCGACACCTTTGCCCGCAACCCGGACAACAGCGATGAGGCCCGGCTGAAGCCGCTGAGCTGGCGCAACGCCTGGGACATTCCGGCGCTGACGCTGAAGTCCGACGCCGCCCTGCTGGAGCGCGACGCCGCCAAGCGCGCCAAGCAATACCAGGCCCTGCAGACCGAGTTCCGCCAGACCAGCCCCTTCGTCATGCTGTTCCAGCAAACCCAGGTCGCCGCGCTGCGCGCCACCGTGAACGGCTTCAAGCTCGGGCCGACGTCCGATTCGACCTACCTGGCCCCGGTGACCAAGCGTTGAGGTCCGGCGCTCTGTCGGCGGCCCGGT
>CANFYD010000373.1 GCA_947450745.1 Burkholderiales bacterium | reverse complement strand
TGGTCAAGCACACGTCCAAGGTCACCGGCTTTGTCGGCGGTGCCAAGAATCGTCCTGCTCCGATCTCCGAAGCCGAAGTGCTGAAGATCGAGAACCAAATGAAAGAGGGCATCGAGAAGCCCCGGCCCAAGGTCGAGTGGATGGTGGGCGAAGTCATCCGTGTCAAGGAAGGCCCGTTTACTGATTTCAACGGCGCCATCGAAGACGTCAATTACGACAAGTCCAAGGTACGCGTTTCGGTGACGATTTTTGGCCGGGCAACCCCGGTCGAACTGGATTTTTCTCAGGTCGAGAAAATCTAAGTCTTCAAGAATCAAGAGCCTGACGGGGCTCGCAGTGTCCGCAAGGAGCTGTCTCCCGTCCGTAGTCAGTTCGCAACGAGATGTGAACAAGAGGAGCAACGGTACGAAGTGCAAACTTCTAGCCCTTTGCGCTAGCACTCAGGGGTTGCGGCAAGGCTGCTGCGGCTCTGTTAGGAGAATTTATGGCCAAGAAAATTGTCGGCTTTATCAAGCTGCAAGTTGCGGCAGGCAAGGCTAACCCCTCGCCGCCAGTCGGTCCTGCGCTGGGTCAGCGCGGTCTGAACATCATGGAATTCTGCAAGGCGTTCAACGCACAGACCCAAGGCCATGAGCCGGGTATGAAACTGCCGGTGGTCATCACCGCGTTTGCAGACAAGAGCTTCACCTTCGTGATCAAGTCGGCACCTGCGACTGCACTGATCAAGAAGCTGGCCAAGTTGGACAAAGGTTCGGCCAACCCGCATCTGGAGAAGGTCGGCAAGCTGACCCGCGCCCAGTTGGAAGAGATCGCCAAGATCAAGGTCAAGGACTTGACCGCTGCCAATCTGGATGCTGCAGTCCGTACGATTGCTGGTTCCGCCCGTTCGATGGGCGTTTTGGTCGAGGGTGTTTGAGATGGCAAAGCTGACAAAACGCCAAAAGGGCCTGCAAGGCAAGGTCGAGACCACCAAGCTGTATTCGCTGACTGAAGCGATCAATCTGGTGAAGAGCCTGGCTGTTGCCAAGTTCGACGAATCGATCGACGTAGCTGTGCAATTGGGCGTGGACTCCAAGAAGTCCGACCAAGTCGTGCGCGGTGCCGTGGTCATGCCCAACGGCATTGGCAAGAACAAGCGCGTCGCCGTGTTTGCTCAAGGTGCGAAGGCTGATGAAGCTCGCGCTGCGGGTGCTGACATCGTCGGCATGGAAGACTTGGCTGAGCGTATCAAGGCTGGCGACATGCCTTTCGACGTCGTCATCGCTTCGCCGGACACGATGCGTATCGTCGGTACCTTGGGTCAGATCTTGGGCCCGCGCGGCCTGATGCCTAACCCCAAGGTTGGCACGGTGACGCCTGACGTCGCAACCGCAGTCAAGAACGCCAAGGCTGGTCAAGTCCAGTTCCGCGTTGACAAGGGCGGCATCATTCACGGCACGCTCGGCCGTCGCTCGTTCGACACCGACAAGCTTGAAGGCAATCTGCGTGCACTGATCGAGGCTTTGAACAAGTCCAAGCCAGCCACCAGCAAGGGTGTCTACCTGCGCAAGGTGGCAATTTCTTCCACCATGGGCATTGGTGCCCGTGTGGAAGTTGCCAGCATCAACGCTCAGGCTGCTGCCTAAGTTCTGAAAATTTGGAGGTTGCGCGGTTTACCGCATCAACTTTCTGAATGAATTAAGGCGCAGCACGAGTCTGGTGCTGCGCCGACGAATTGGTGGGGCGTGGGGAATTCGTTCCCTGCGCGTCATCCAAGACCGCTGGCGCGCTTGCTTTCGAGCAAGCGCTTAATCAATGAATTGGCTGCGAGGTCGGTTCAAAGCCAGCGCAGATGGCGGTCCCGCTGAAAAGGATAGATCTGGTGTGAACCAGTTCAAAAGGATTTGTGTTTGGGCTTTGCCTGAACGCGGGTTTCCTGGACAGAAGGTCGCTGAACCCGGGTGTGCCGAATGCAGTGATGCAAACGGCACTTATTTGTGAGGAGTAGACCTTGAGTCTCAATCGCAACGAGAAAGCAGCCGTCGTTACGGATGTGGCGGCCCAAGCGGCAAAGTCACAGACCTTGGCGTTGGCCGAATACCGTGGCCTCACCGTTGATCACCTGAACAAGCTGCGCATCGAAGCGCGTGCCAAGGGTGTGTATCTTCACGTGCTGAAGAACACCCTGGCCCGTCGCGCCGTTGCCGGTACCCCGTTCGAGTGCGCTGCGGAGAGCATGGTCGGTCCGCTGATCTACGGCTTTTCTGAAGACGCTGTCGCGGCCGCGAAAGTCATTGTTGACTTTGCGAAAACCAACGACAAGCTGGTCATCAAGGGTGGTGCCTACAACGGCAAGGCTCTGGACGTCAACGCAGTCAAAGCATTGGCATCCATCCCCAGCAAGGAAGTTTTGCTGGCACAACTGTTGGGTCTGATGCAGTCGCCTGTCTCGCGCTTTGCGCGTGTGCTGGCCGCCGTGTCCGAGCAGCGCAGTGCAGCTGAAGCTCCGGCTGAAGCTGAAGTCGCCGCTGAAGCCGCTCCAGCAGCCTGAACGATCTGCTGAAAAGCAAACACCATTGAGCTGTTGAGGGTAGAGCGGCTAGCTTGCTCGATCGGTCTGCCCCGCAATTCAAACAATCTATCTAGGAGCCCCAAATGGCATTCGATAAAGACGTTTTCATGACCGCCCTGGACGCTATGTCCGTGTTGGAACTCAATGACCTGGTCAAGGCCATTGAAGAGAAGTTCGGCGTTTCAGCCGCTGCAATGGCCGGCCCAGCTGCTGGTGGCGGTGCCGCTGCTGCTGTTGTTGAAGAGCAGACCGAGTTCAACGTGATGTTGACCGAAGTTGGCGCTCAGAAAGTGTCAGTCATTAAGGCTGTGCGCGAAATCACCGGCCTGGGCTTGAAAGAAGCCAAGGACCTGGTTGACGGCGCACCGAAGGCTGTCAAGGAAGCCGTTTCCAAGGCCGACGCTGAAGCTGCCAAGAAGAAGTTGGAAGATGCCGGCGCCAAGGTCGAGATCAAGTAATGATCTGGGGTTGGACCTGCGTCAGCAGCTCCGACCTCACTGATTTGATCTGGGGTTGGACTTGCTTAGCAGTTCCAACTCAGCTTGATTGAAAAGGGGTAGCCGAAAGGCCTCCCCCTTTTTCGTTTCAAGGGCTTAGCCTTTTGAGAATAGCTGAAAGATCAGCGCGGTGTACTATACGCGGTTCTTTCAAGTGTTCTCTGATCCGACTGCAGAGAGCCGGTTTGGTCGGACTCCGGTGCAATGCCAGAGTTGTCCGCCAGCGGTTGGTAGTGGCCAATCACCAAGCGTCGAACCGTCCGTCCTGGACGAGGTTCGAAAAGCCAGTCGCCGACGAAGCCCATCCCACGGCCAGGTGTGGGCTCTCGACACGGAGTGTTTATGGCGCAAGCAACCCCCTATAGCTTTACCGAGCGCAAGCGAATTCGCAAGAGCTTCGGCAAGCGTGAGAGCGTTCTCAACGTTCCCTATTTGCTCACGATGCAGAAGGAGTCCTACGTCGCCTTCTTGCAAAAGGACGTACCCGCAGCCAAACGCAAGCCCGAAGGCCTGCAAGCTGCTTTCCTTTCCGCGTTTCCCATTGTTTCGCACAATGGTTTCGTGGAAATGAAGTTCCTTGAATTCAACATTGCCAAGCCGCCGTTCGACACGCGCGAGTGTCAGCAGCGTGGCTTGACCTATGCAGCGGCCGTTCGCGCCCGTTTGCAGATGATCATCTATGACCGGGAATCGCCGCAAGCGAAAACCGTCAAGGAGATCAAGGAGCAAGAGGTCTACATGGGCGAAGTGCCCCTGATGACCAATTACGGCTCCTTCATCGTCAACGGCACCGAGCGTGTCATCGTCAGCCAGTTGCATCGCTCACCCGGCGTGTTCTTCGAGCATGACAAGGGCAAGACGCATTCCAGCGGCAAGCTGCTATTCTCGGCTCGGATCATTCCGTACCGCGGCTCTTGGCTTGACTTCGAATTCGACGCCAAGGACATTCTGTTCTTCCGCGTTGACCGCCGCCGCAAGATGCCGGTGACGATTCTGCTGAAGGCCATCGGCCTGAACCCCGAGCAGATCCTGGCGCACTTCTTTGTCTTCGACAACTTCCGTTTGATGGATGCTGGCGCGCAGATGGAGTTTGTGGCCGATCGCCTGAAGGGTGAAGTCGCTCGTTTTGACATCACCGACAAGAGCGGCGCTGTCATTGTCGAGAAGGACAAGCGCATCACGGCCCGCCACACGCGCCTGATGGAGCAGTCCGGTACACAGCACGTGACCGTGCCTGAAGACTTCTTGGTCGGTCGGTTGTTGGCCAAGAACATGGTTGACGGCGACACCGGTGAGATTATCGCCAAGGCCAACGAAGAGCTGACCGACGCGCTGCTGAAGAAGCTGCGCCAAGCCGGTATCAAAGACATCCAGTGCTTGTTCACCAACGAGTTGGATGAAGGCGCTTACATCAGCCAAACCTTGGCTGCCGACGAAACTGCCGACCAATTGGCCGCGCGCGTTGCGATTTATCGCATGATGCGCCCAGGCGAGCCGCCGACAGAAGA
>CANFYD010000372.1 GCA_947450745.1 Burkholderiales bacterium | reverse complement strand
TGCGGGATCAGCGCGGCGGGGCGTTTTGCTCCGTGTCCCCCAGCGCAGCCTAGGGCAGCGGCTTCCTCCTTGACCTCCGCAAAACGCCCCGCCGCGCTGATCCTTCGACCGTGCATTCTTTCAACCAGGCAAACGCGGGCACTCCGTTTAGCAAGGGCATCGGGTGTGTCCTGCAGCGAAGTCAAGGAGGAGCGAAGTTGAGGACATGAGCAGCAGGACGCACCCGGTGTCCGCAGCCACGGCAGCTTTTCATCATGTGAATTTTTTTCTTGAAAGATCAGTCGATGCAAACCAGCAGCAGCAAGAGCCCGGGGGGCAAGCCCATTTGGTGGGCCGTCGCGCTGTCCGAATCGATCGGGCAAGTCAAACCGCTCGCGGCGGTGTTTGACGGCGAGGAGTTGGTGCTGTTCCGCGACAGCAACGGCCAGCCGCGCGCGCTGCGGGACCGCTGCCCGCACCGCCGGGTGCCGCTGTCGCTTGGCTGCGTGAAGGGCGACAAGTTGCAATGCGGCTATCACGGCTGGACCTTTGACGGTGCCAGCGGCCAATGCACCGCCATCCCTAATCTGCGCGGCGAGGAAAAGGTGCCAGCGCATTACGCGGCGCAGGCCTTTGCGGTGGCTGAAGGCCATGGCTTCGTCCATGTGGCGCTAGGAGCCTGGGCCGCCGACGCTTCGCCGCCCGAGCTGCCCACGGCCGGCTACCCCGCCACCGGGCCGGAGTTCACTGGCAGTGCCGTCGCCAACATCTCGCATGCCGAGTACCTGGCGGTGATGCTGGATGGCCCGCAATGCCTGCTGGACTTCAGCTTTGTACGCATGACCGATTTCTTCCTCGGTGACGCGCAGCGCAGCGGCGATCAGCTGGTGCTGGACCGGGGTGCCGTCTGGCAGAGCCAGGTCTTGCCCTCGCAGTTTGTGGCCGACTATCCCTTGATCGTGCGCACCACGGTGCCGCTGGTCGGCGGCAGCCTCCGCGTCGAGCTGCTGACCGGTACCGAACTGCCACTGGTGACGGTGCAGATCGCGTCCGGGGCCAACCGGCGCGGCACGACCAGTGTGTGCTGGCGCGGCTATGTCCACACCGAGAACCTGGCCGGTATGCCGCTGCGCTGGCGCGCGGGGCGGGCTGCGGGGCGCGACCCGTTCAAGCTGCACGCCCACATCGACGGTGCCGCGATTGCGGCGCTGCTGGTCGCGCCGTCGCGAGAGTTGGCGGCGGCGCAGGGCAGCACCCAGAAGATCGTGCCCATCCGGGCTGTTGCTTAAGCCGTAGAACACGGCATTGTTTGAAGGAGTGCTTTGATGAACACGACCACCTTGGATGCACCAGCACCAGCACCCACCCTGCTGGCAGCCACCGGCCCGGCAGCCCCGCAACGCAAGCCCGGCGCGCTCGATTGGGCGCCGGTCAACTACGACCTGCGCGACACCTGGTTCCCGGTCTCGCACAGCCGCGATGTGGTGGCCCAGCCGATCCGCCGCATCATCCACGCGCAGGCCTATTTCCTCTGGCGTGACGGCAGCGGTGTGGCCTGCGCCGCCGAGTTTCGCCCGGATCAAATGAGCGCCAAGCGCCACCTGGCCAGCGCCTTCACCGGCGGCTCGGGGCTGTATCCGGTGATCGAGCGCTATGGCTATATCTGGGCCTGGTATGGCAACCCCGAGCATGCTGATGTGCTGCTGATTCCGCACATCCCCTTTGTGCCGCTGGACGGCAGCCTGCCCGGCTACACCCAGCGCACCGTGCGCTTCGACGCCAGCAGCGCGCTGTCGGTGGAAAACCTGATCGACCTGACCCACGCCGACTTTTTGCATGCCGGCACCATCGGCGACGGTACCGCCGACGCCGATGTGGTGGAGGTTGAATGGACGTCCGAGACCGTCACCCGCACCCGCATGGTGACGAACAAATCGGTCGCGCCCATCATGCGGTGGATCGGCGGCGTACGCGCCAAGTTCCAGGACTTCCGGGCCGTGCTGCACATCCATTTGCGCAGCAATGTCTGCATCTCCTACCCGCGCTTTCGGCCCGGTTATGACGTGCCCAACGTCCAGCCCTTTGTGCCGGTCGGCAGCTACCGCTCGCGCTGCGACGTGACCTTCAACACGACCGCCGCCCCGGCCCCGTTCCGCTATGTGATGCCGCGCATCAACTACGTGATCCAGCCGCAGGACAACTCGGTCGTGCGCCCGCAAAGCCCACGCTATTTCGACCCGACCGAGCGCGCCGATCTGCACTCCCGCTTCGACAAACCGGGCAATCGCTACCGGCTGCAAATGGAGCAACTGGCGGCACGTCAGAGACGAGGCGATTTTGCCTACGGCAGCGATGCCGAGCCGAACCGCGACATCCGCAGCTTGCTGGGCATGGACTCGTGAGAGGGCGAGAACTTTTTACTGCGCAGCCGCCATGCGTCGTTGGCTGGGTACTCGGAATCCTCACGTACCTGAAGTACGCTCCGGCTCCTGCGCCCCATCCGCCTAGCCTGACAGCCGCTCGCTACAAAAGTTCTCACCCTCTGAGTGCATCAAGCCAACCGCCTGGGGCGCTGAGTTGATCGCGCCGAGCCCATCTGCTGCGGGAGCCAAGCCCGCCTCCCCGCTCGCCGACCCGCTGTTTCGCACCCTCTGGCTGGCCTGGCTGGCCGGCAATATGACGATGTGGATGCATGACGTGACCGCCGCCTGGAGCATGTCGCAGCTGAGCGACAGCCCCACGATGGTGGCGCTGGTGCAGGCGGCGGCCAGCTTGCCGCTGTTCTTGCTGGGCCTGCCCAGTGGGGCGCTGGCCGACATGCTGAACCGCCAGCGCTTCTACGCTTTTGCGCAGGGCTGGATCGCGGTGGTGGCGATTGCGCTGGCCGTGCTGGCCGCCACCGACCGCTTGACCGCGCCTTGGCTGCTGCTCTTCAGCCTCATCAACGGCATCGGGCTGGCGCTGCGCTTCCCGGTCTTTTCGGCCCTGGTGGGGGACACGGTGAGCCGGGAGCAATTGCCCGCCGCCCTCACCCTGAACGCCCTGGCCATCAACCTGACCCGCGTCGTCGGGCCGCTGGTGGCGGGCGTGCTGATGGCCTCCTTCGGCACCGCCACCGTGTTCACGCTGAACGCGGTGATGTCGGCCCTGGCCTGCCTGTTGATTCTTCGAGCACCGATAGGCCCAGTCCCCGTGCGGGTCAGGAACCCGCAACTGCTGGCTGCCATGGCCGAGGGCCTGCGCTTCACCGCTCGGTCCCCCATGCTGCGCGCCATTCTGTTGCGCGCCTTCATCTTCTTCCTGCAGTCGATCGGCCTGATCGCGCTGCTGCCGCTGCTGGCCCGGCAGATCGGGGCGGACGCCACCACCTACACCGCTCTGCTGGCGTCGATGGGGGTGGGCGCCGTGCTGGCCGCGTTGACGCTACCGCGCTTGCCCGGCATGGCGGCGCGCGACCGCATCTTCTGCGTCGGCGTGCTGCTGTACTCGGCGGCCACGGTGATCGCCGTCTTTTCACCGAACCTGTGGACGCTGGCACCCGCCCTGGCGCTGTCGGGTGCCGTCTGGTTGTGCGTGGTGAACAGCTTGACGATGTCGGTCCAGCTGGTCTTGCCTACCGCCTTGCGGGCACGCGGCATGGCGATCTATCAAATGAGCATCATGGGCGGCAGCGCTGCCGGTGCGGCACTTTGGGGGTCGGTGGCCAGCCACAGCTCGGTGGCCGCCTCGCTGCTGGCGTCGGCTGGCTTGGCCCTGCTGCTGTTGCTACTCACTCGGCATGTTTCCCTGGAGGCCAAACCGGCCGCCACAGCCCAGAAGTCCGACCGGCAGCAAGGCTAAAAGCGCTGTGGCCCATACTCGGGTCTACCCGTAACCCCCTAGAACAACCTCATGAAAAAAATCAATGCTTGCGCCGCCGCCCTGGTTGTGGCCGGTCTGTTGTTGCCCGCCAGCGTGTATGCCCAATACGTCGGTCCGTCCAACCAGGTGCAACCGAAATCGGTGGCCGAGATTTTGAAGAACCCGGTCGATGATCAGGTCGTGGTCTTGCAGGGCTACATCACCAAGAAAATCGGCAAAAAGAAATACATCTTTTCCGACGGCACCGCCGAAATCCGCGTCGAGATCGATGCCAAACACCTGCCCCTGCAACAGATCGACCAGAAGACGCGCGTGCAGTTGACCGGCGAAGTCGAAACCGAGTTCATGCAAAGCCCGGAAATCGACGTCGAGTTGGTCACTGTCTTGAAGTAATTCCCTCGTTGGCAGCCGCAGGCCCTGGCTTGCGACTGCCGGCTAAAGAAGAGGATGGGCACTTCAGCGCCGGATAGGAACCGGCCTGGCGCGACACGGGCAGGCTGGCGGACGCACGCGGATCGCGATCCGCCCTACAACTCCCAGCCCTTGCCTCCCAGCCCTGTTTTTCACCGACAGCTTGAGCGTTTCATCGACATGGATTGGCCTGGCTGCGGGCTGCGTGTTTCGCGAAAATTGCGCGCGGCGTGAGAACGGGTCGTTTCTCGGCACTTGCACTACCTCAGGTAGGCAGGGCCTGCGAGATTGTTCAGACCTCACGCCAATAG
>CANFYD010000371.1 GCA_947450745.1 Burkholderiales bacterium | reverse complement strand
GCCAACCTGATCGGCCAGTTCGGCGTCGGTTTCTACTCCGGTTTCATCGTCGCTGACCGCATCACCGTCGAATCGCGCCGTGCCGGCTTGCCGCCCGAAGCCGGTGTGCGCTGGAGCTCGGAAGGCACTGGTGACTACGAGGTCGAGGCGATCACCCAGGCTGAGCGTGGCACCCGCGTGGTCTTGCATCTGCGCGAAGACGAGGATGAGTTCCTCAAGACGTGGCGTCTGAAGTCCGTCATCAGCAAATACTCCGATCACATTTCACTGCCCATCCTGATGCGCAAGGAAGAGTGGGATGCCGACAAGGCCGAACAGGTGTTGAAAGACGAGTGGGAAAGCGTCAACAAGGCCTCGGCGCTGTGGGCCCGCAGCAAGAGCGAGGTCACGCAGGAGCAGTACGAGGACTTCTACAAGCAGATCAGCTACGACACCGAAGCGCCGCTGGCCTACACCCACAACCGGGTAGAGGGTCGCAGCGAATACACGCAGCTGCTCTACATCCCGAAGAAAGCGCCGTTCGACCTGTGGAATCGTGACAAGCGCGGCGGCGTCAAGCTCTACGTCAAGCGCGTTTTCATCATGGATGACGCCGAGGCGCTGATGCCGGTCTACCTGCGCTTCGTCAAGGGCGTGATCGACTCGGCCGACCTGCCGTTGAACGTGTCGCGCGAGCTGCTGCAAGAAAGCCGCGACGTGAAGGCGATCCGTGAAGGCTCGACCAAACGGGTCTTGTCCATGCTGGAAACGCTGGCCGACAACGAGGAAGCGGACGAGCGGGCGAAGTACCAAGCCTTCTGGAACGACTTCGGTTCGGTGCTGAAGGAAGGCGTCGGCGAGGATCACCAGAATCAGGAACGTTTGGCCAAGCTCTTGCGCTTTGCCTCCACACATGCTGACGAAGGCGTGTCACTGGCCGACTACGTGAGGCGTGCCAAGGACGATCAGGATGCGATTTACTACATCACTGCCGATTCCTTGAGCGCCGCCAAGAACAGCCCGCAGCTGGAGATCTTCCGCAAAAAGGGCATCGAGGTGCTGCTGTTGGTGGACCGGGTGGACGAGTGGATGCTCTCGCACCTGTATGAGTTCGAAGGCAAGCCGCTGCAATCGGTGGCCAAGGGTGCTATCGACTTGAGCAAGCTGCAAGACGAGGGCGAAAAGAAGAAGGCAGAAGAAGCCGCCGAAGCGTTCAAGCCCTTGCTGGACCGCTTGAAGGAAAGTCTGAAAGCGCGTGCCAAAGACGTGCGCTTGTCGACTCGTCTGGTCGATTCGCCCGCCTGCATCGTGGTCGAGGAGGGCGACATGAGCGGCCATCTGGCCCGGCTGTTGAAGCAGGCTGGCCAAGCAGCACCGGTGTCGCTGCCGACCCTGGAGATCAATGCCGAGCACGCCCTGGTCCGCAAGCTGGAGGGCAGCGCCCATTTTGACGACTTGGCCCAGGTGATGTTTGATCAAGCGGTGTTGGCCGAAGGTGGCAACCTGGAAGATCCGGCGGCCTATGTGCGTCGTGTCAACGCGATGTTGCTCGCTTAACTTTCAGTCTGAAAAAAAGCCCGCGTGCTTGACGGCACGCGGGCTTTTTCGCTTTGCAGAGAACGAGCGTTATCTGAAGTTTGCGTCGAGGTCACCGGCATCGTCTTCGAAACCGTGGAACTGGTCTTGCACCGGCCGCATCGCTTCCAACTGCTCGCGCAGTTTGGCGACCTGATCGTTCCAATAGTTGGGTGTGCCAAACCAGGGGAAGGCCAGCGGGAAGGCCGGATCGCCAAAACGCCGGGCCAGCCAAGCACTGTGGTGAATCATCCGCAAGGTGCGCAAGGGCTCGATCAGCGTCAGCTCGCGGCGGTCGAATTCGGCCACCATTTCATAGCCTTCGAGCACGCAGGCCAATTGCTGCCGCGCCGACAGGGCATCGCCCGACAGCAGCATCCACAGATCCTGCACCGCCGGGCCCATCACCGCGTCGTCCAGATCGACGAAATGCGGGCCGGCTGTGGGTGTCCACAGAATGTTGCCGGGGTGGCAATCGCCGTGCAGACGCAGCAAACGCAAGTCGGGGATGGCGTCGAAGGCTTGCTGGATGGCGCTCAGGCAGCGCCTTGTCACCTCGTCCCAGGCGGGCATGACTTCCAGCGGTACGCTGTCATTTGCAATCAACCAGTCGCGGGCGACCTGACCCGGTTCGGCACTGGCCCAGTGTTGGCGGTGCGCAAATGGCTGCTGGCGGCCCACGCCGTGCAGCCGGGCCAGCAGTCGACCGATCCAGGTCAACACCTCCGGATCCTCCAGCTCGGGGGAGCGGCCGCCCTGACGCGGCGTCACCGCAAAACGCTGGCCGCCAAAATGCGCCAAGGTCGAGGGGTTGCCGGACAGGGTCAAGATGCCGCTGTCATTGCTCAATGTCCACGGGGCTGCCACCGGTACCTCGGCGTCGGCCAAGGCTTGGGCGAAGCGGTGTTCTTCAAGAATCTGTGCATCGCTCCAGCGCTCGGGGCGGTAAAACTTGGCGACGGCAATGCGCCCGTCTTCCAGGTGCAATTGCAGCACCCGATTTTCGTAAGAGTTCAGTTGCAGGATGCGGCCGTCGCCGTAGAGGCCGGCCGCGTCGAGCGCGTCCAACATGAATTCGGGGGTCAGGTTGCCGAAGCTGTGGTCTGTGTCTGGTTTCATCAATAAAAACGGCGCCAAGCACAGAGGCTGGCGCCGCAGTCTCGCGGGCAAAGAGTTGGCGCTTGTCAGCGCGGAGGGCGCCCGCCGTAGCGGGGCGAGTCGACAACCATCCCGACAATGTCGTTCGGTGCCTCCAGCGGATAGTCCGATTCTGAGCCCAACAGCTTACCGAAGGTCCGGCCGTTGTGAGAGGTGGTGCCGGGGTGGTGCTCGTGGCTGCGCGCAATGGGCGGCGGCGCTTGACCGGCGGCCGAATCGAAGCGGCTGTCGGGCGCAAAAAACGAGTCTTGAAATATGGCAGAGTCTTGCCAGAGCCCGTGGGGTCCTGCCTGCGCGGCGCGGCGCGGGGTGGCGCTGTTGAACTTGGACCCTGTCGCTGCAGCATGCCCAGGCAGGGTTGCCGCTTGCGGGCCGCGGGCGCTGCTGTTGCTGAAGGGCACCAGCATCTGCAACTCGGCCGCGCTGGGCAGTTTGTCGATCGGGCAGCGCAAGTAGCGCACTCGGCAAGCGCCCAACACCGATTGTTTTATATGCAGGCTGCGACTGGCGTTGCTGCGCTCGCTGTCGAGATCGACGGCGGCCAGCACGCGACCATTGGGGCTGCAGATGGCAAAGGTGACATGGGTGGCCCCGAGCAAGTCGAACCAGTAGCGCACTTCATTCGCTTCGGTCGGTTGGCAAAAGCGCACCAGCGGCAGCTTGGAGAGGATCACATGGTGGGGCAGCGCCTCTTTGAGCAAGCGATAGACGCGCCGCTCGTCGGCATTGAACACCGGTCGAGCCGTCACGGCCCATTCGGAGGGCAATGGCTTGGCCGACGTGGCGGTGCGCCGAAGTGCCCAGCACAGCGCCAGCGACAGCATGAACATGCCAGTGGCGAGCGCGATGATCCACAGATTGGTACTTTGCATGACCCTCGACAGCCTGTTTTGGAGTTGCGCCGAATGTCACGCGCTTATCGAGTCAATGTAGCGCAATTCGGTATGGAACAACCCCGGACCTTCCCCTGCAAGGCCCTCCGCGCAACGGCATTTCACATCGTTTGTGCGCTGTGCGAGCTGCCTATGCAGGCCGTTAGCTCAGGCCTGCTCCGTGCCTTGTCCATGTGCGGGACGAGGGGCTACTGTTTGGCGGCTTTACCGGTCGCGTCAAACTTGGATTTCACCTCGGCCACGCCGTCGATGAAGTCGTCGAACACCCGCGCATGTCGCTTGAACTGAAAATCCACCTCGGCCATGTGCCTCTCAATGGCCTCGCCGACGTGCGAGGAGACCGTGTCGGGGGCCAAGCGCAGCCAAGCTTCAGATTCGGAGCCGTCGCGCTCGACGGTGGCTCCTGCATTGCGGGCGATTTTTAGCATCGCCCCGTTTTCGCTCAAGGCATGAATGAACAGCGTCTCGATGCCTCGGTTGCGCGCATGCAGAGCTGCGCGCTCGAACAGCCGGGCACCAAAACCCCGGCCGCGTACTTGGCTCAGCACCGAGACACCGAACTCGGCCATCGCGGGCTTGTCCGACCATTGCGGCACCGGCGCATAGGCCAGGTGGGCCATGGCCACCAGATCCAGCCGGCGGTTGAAGACACCCAGCACTTCGTCGCGATCAAAATCTATCGACGTGGCGTAGCGGCCGATCTGCTCATTTGAAGCCGGATAGCCGAAGCGCAAATACCTATCCCTGTCGTCAAGCCCCAGCAGATGCTGGGCAATCCGCTGCCGGTGACGGCGCGCCAGCGACCGTATCGGCACCCAGGAAGACAAGCGTTGCAACGCTGCCGACGGACTCCAGTGCGAGGAGGTGGAGTCGGCGGATGCAGGTACCCCAACATTCTGCAGCTTGGGCAGTTCGGGCGGGTCAAGCGTGTCGGAATTGGGATTCATGGAGGGTGACGATCCCGTGCAT
>CANFYD010000370.1 GCA_947450745.1 Burkholderiales bacterium | reverse complement strand
GTCAAGGTGATGGACCCGCGCAGCATGCGCTTTCAAGGGCTGGTCACGGCGGACCGGATGCAAGAGCTGAAGATCGGCCAAGTGGTGGTGTTTCGGGTCAATGGCTATTCGACCAAAGACTTCAGCGGCAAGATCCGCCGCATCGACGCCGCCGCCAACGCCACCACCCGTCAGGTCGAGGTCTTGGTCGATTTTGCTGCCGGCGACGCCCCCCAAGTGGCGGGCCTGTATGCAGAAGGCCGGGTCGAGGCCGGCAGCGTGCAAGCGTTGATGTTGCCCGAGGCTTCGCTGGTGCGAGTCGGTGACCAAGCCTATGCCTGGCGCATCAAGGACGGCGTGCTGAGCCGGGTGAGCCTTGACATCGGTGAGCGCGATGCTCGGCGTGGTGCCTTCGTCGTGCGTGCGGGTCTGGCCGAGGGTGACCGCATCTTGCGCAACCCCAGCTCCAACCTGAAAGACGGGCAGAAAGTGGAAGTCGCCGCCAAGGTGGCGCTCGCGCCGTCCTCCTCTGCGTCTTCGTCTCCCTCTTTCCCTTCCTCATCCAACAGCGCCGGGAAGTAAGCCATGTTCCTCTCCGACTTCAGCATCAAGCGGCCGATTGCGACGGTCGTCATCATCATCTCGCTGATGTGCATGGGTTTGCTGGCTTTGAAGAAGCTGCGGGTCAACCAGATTCCCGACGTCGAGCAGCCGCTGTTGGTGGTCAGCATCAACTACCCCGGCGCCTCACCCGACACGGTCGAGCGCGAGGTCATCAACCGCATCGAAAAATCGTTGCAAAGCATCTCCGGTGTGGACAAGGTGCGCTCCACCGCCAGCGAGAGCAATGCCCGCCTGGTGGTGTTCTTCAACTTCAACAAAAACATGATCGAGGCGGCCGACGAGGTCCGCAACGCCATCGGCACCGTGCGCTACAAGCTGCCGACCGAGATCCGCGAACCGGTCTTGCAGCGCATTGATCCGTCCGCCGACCCGATCATGCAGATGGCGCTGTCCAGCAGCACGCAGACCCATGCGGAGATTTCCCGCCTGGCCGAGGATCAACTGTCCGACAAATTCCGTGCGCTGCCAGGCGTCGCCATCGTCAGCATCAACGGCGGTTTGAAGCGCGAGCTGAGCGTGTTGCTGCGGGCCGAAAAGCTGCGTGAAAATAATGTCTCCATCACCGAGGTGGTGGCCGCGCTGCGCAGCCAGAACGCGGCCGCGCCGGTGGGCAAGATCCGCGGCGCGCTGGAGGATCAAAGCATCCGCTTGCTCGGCCGCATTGAAACGCCGGCCGAGTTTGAGCAAATCGTCATCAAACGACGGGGCAACGAGGTGGTGCGCTTGGGCCAGGTCGCCACCATCCAGGACGGCTTTGCCGAGCTGAGCGGCTTCAGCGTGCGCAACGGCCTGCCCAATGTCGGCATCTCGCTGACCCGTTCGCGCGACGCCTCGACCGTGACCGTCGCCAAGAAAGTGCGCCAACTGGTGTCGGAGATCAACAAAACCCTGCCGGCCGGGTCCAAGCTGGAAATCACACGCGACGGCGGCGAGGATGCCGAAAACAGCCTCAACAACGTGATCGATTCGCTGGTGCTCGGGGCCGGGCTGACCGTCTTCGTCGTCTTCGTGTTCCTGAACTCCTGGCGCTCGACGCTGATCACGGCGCTGTCGCTGCCCACCTCGGTGATCGCTGCCTTCATCGCCGTCTGGCTGTGCGGCTTCACGCTGAACTTCATGAGTTTGCTGGGCTTGTCGCTGGCCATCGGGGTGTTGATCGACGACGCCATCGTCGTGCGAGAAAACATCGTCCGCCATCTTGAAATGGGTGTGGACCGGCGCACCGCCGCCTTGCGCGGCACGGCAGAAATCGGTATGGCCGTGGCCGCCACCACCTTTGCCATCGTGGCGGTGTTTGTGCCGGTCGCCTTCATGCCCGGCGTGTCGGGCGAATGGTTCCGGCCGTTTGCGCTGACGGTGGTGGCCTCGGTGCTGGTCAGCCTGTTCATCTCCTTCACCCTCGACCCGATGTTGTCAGCCTATTGGGGCGACCCTCCAGGCCATCAGGACGCGCCGAAAAACGCCCTCGGCCGCTGGCTGACCCGCTTCAACAACTGGTTCGACCACCAGACGGATCGCTACGGCCGAGTCATTGCCTGGGCCTTGCATCACCGCGTTTGGATGGCCCTCTTTGCCGTGCTCAGCCTGGTCGGTGCGCTGACGCTGCAGAGCTTTTATGGCGGATCGAGCTTTTTGCCGGCGTCCGACATCGGCCAAGTGGCGATTGAGGTGCGCACGCCCGCCAGCAGCAACTTGGAATATGCCCGCCTGAAAATGGAAGCTGCCGCCACGCTGGCGCGCACCCTGCCCGAGACGGTAGCGACCAACAGCAACGTCAATATCGGCGGCGGTCGCATCTATGTGGACATCGGCAAGAGCAACAAGCGCAAGCGCACCGCCACCGAGGTGGCCGCCGAGTTGCGCAGCAAGGTCAGCCGCTTGGTCGGGGCCGAGTACGCGGTGCTGGACGATCTCAACAACGGCGCTCAAAAACCGGTGCAGATCCGCTTCTACGGCACCGATTCACGCCGCCTGCTGCTGATTACCAACGAGTTCATGGACAAACTGCGCGGGGTCAAGGGCGCGGTCGATGTGGGCTTGTCCGAGCAAGACCCGCAAGACGAATTGCAGATCGAGCTGAACCGAGGCTTGGCCAATTCGCTCGGCATCTCGGTCGGCGATGCGGCGCAGGCCTTGCGCGTCGCCTTTGCCGGGGTCGAGGTGGGCGACTGGGTCGACCCGACCGGTGAGGCGCGCGACGTGGCCGTCCGCTTGCACCCTGACGACCGGGTTGCCGCCGGCAATATCGAGCGCCTGCCGATCGCCGTGGGCGGCAGCAACGAGATGGTGCCGCTGGAGCAGATCGCCACGGTGACGGTGGGCAAGGGCCCATCCAAGATCCAGCATGCCGACGGCAAACGCACGATTTCGGTGGCGGCCAATGTGCAGGGCCGCTCGCCGGGCGAGGTGACGGCCGATGCGCTGAAGCTGGCCCGAGCGATGACCTTCCCCGACGGCTACGGGCTGGAGCTGGAAGGTGCCTCGCGCGACCAGCAAGAAGTCTTCGGTGCGATGGGCTTGGCGCTGGCGATGGGCATCGGTCTGATGTATCTGGTGCTGGTGATGCAGTTCGGGTCTTTTACCGCGCCGCTGCCGGTGATGTTGTCGCTGCCGTTGTCCCTGATCGGTGTCGTGCTGGCCCTGCTGATGACCGGCAGCACCTTGAACCTGATGAGCTTCATCGGCGTCATCATGTTGATGGGCTTGGTGGCCAAGAACGCCATCCTGCTGCTCGACGCGGCCCGCCAACTGGAGTCCGAAGGCATGGCTCGCGAGGACGCCCTGATGACGGCCGGCCGCAAGCGCCTGCGACCCATCCTGATGACGACGCTGGCCCTGATCGCCGGCATGTTGCCGGTGGCGATTGGCCTGGGTGAGGGGAGCGAGTTCTACCGCCCGATGGCGGTCGCCATCATTGGCGGCACCATCACCTCCACGCTGTTGACGCTGTTGGTGATTCCGAGCTTTTACGACAGCATCGAGATCGCCCGCGACCGCATGTTCGCCAAGTTCGGCCGCCGCGCCGCACGCTGGAACGGGTTGCTTGCTTTTGTGCTGACCTTGGTCGAAGCGCTGCTGACACTGACGCTGCTGCGCTTTGTCTGGCGTGGGCTGCTACAGGCCTATCGCCGGCTGGCGCTGCGGCGCGGTCGCCGCAGCACAGCGGCGGATTCTGTGTAGGCAGTTTTACTTCACTTGATCGTTGTGGCGATCGGCTTGCAGCACGCGCTCCGGGATCTCCCAGATCAGCAGTTTGGGCGGGGTTTGCTTGTAGGCCGAGCTGGCAAAGTAGGCGTGCGCCGCCCCGGCAAAATCGCCACCGTCCAGCGCAAAGTTGGCCACTTGCGCGTTCAAAGCTTGGGCCAGAAACGGTACAAAGTTCGAGGTGCGCGAGAACGAACTGCCGATCACCGCGACGGTGGGCAGTGCGGCGTCGCCGAACAGGTCGTCGTTGCTGGTGGTCGCGGGGGGGCGCGCTGTGGTCGCGGTGGCCGCTGGCCCGCTGCCGGCCTGTCCCACCTCGAAGCGGCTTTGCTGAGTGCTTTCCGGCCTCGGTTGCAGGGCCAGCGGCAGCGAGTCGATGCCGGCCAAGCGCACCAGATCGCCGGGCCGAAGGCTAGTTTCACGGCCTGTCATCTGCAAGCTGGAGCCGTTGCTGACCACCACGCCGAGCGCTTGTGCACGTTGCGCCACCTGCAGCGCGGCGGCCTCAGCACCCGCTTCGGTCCAGTGGCTGTCGGTGCGCAAGTAGGCGTTGCCGCCTTGCTGTTGCAGCTTGCCGAGCACCGCGCTCAGGTCCACCACATCGACGCCGGCCTTGGCCAGCGTGCCCGTCCACTGCCCGATTCGGTCGACAAATTCCGGCGGCCGGTGCAGAGCGCCCAAATGGGTGTCGGCGATGCGGCTTTTGTCCGGCACCACCACCACCAGCAGCTCGATACCTTCGCTGGCCAGGCGCTTGCGCAATGCGAT
>CANFYD010000369.1 GCA_947450745.1 Burkholderiales bacterium | reverse complement strand
GCCAGCCGCAGGATCTCGGCTCGCAGCAGCGTGGCGACTTCGGCGGCGCTCTGGTGTTTTGTCTGTGCGCTGGCCGTCAGCAGGCCGCCGGCGGGCAGCGATTCGGTCGTGCTGACTGCTCCGTAGCTGAGGCCACGCAGGATGCGCACCTGCTGGTTGATGCGGGCCGAATAACCGCCACCCAGCACGGTGTTGGCCAGCGCACCAGCGTGCTGCTCACGCCGTTGTGCTGACGAGTTTTCTTGCGCAGCAAACGGTGCCAGCACCAGCACGGCGCTTTGCCCCGCACCGGGCAAATCGACCAGCAGCGCGGTGGTGGGCAAGGGCTGCGGCACTGTTGAGACGGCGGTTTGAGCTGTGGCTTGAGCCTTCGCGGGCAGCGCCGGTCGGGCGCCGCGCCAGTCGCCAAAATACTTCTCGGTCAGCGCTTTGGCTTGTGCCAGGTCGATGTCGCCGGCCAGCACCAGGGTGACCCGCTCGGGGCGAAGCTGTTGGCGGTGAAAGTTCAGCAAGTCCTCGCGCTTGATGCGTAACAAGGACGCTGGCGTGGCCAGTTGGCCGGCCGGGGCCGCGCCCCAGTACAAGCGCCGCGCCAACTGCGCCGCCAGCAAGCCGGGGTCGCTCAGGTTCAGCATCAAGGCGTCGCTCATTTGCGAGCGGCTGCGCACCAGCTCTGGCGCAGGCAGCGTCGGTGTGCGCGCCACATCGGCCAACAGGGCCAGGCCGTCGTCGAGCTGCTTGCTGGGCAGCGTCAGCGCCAACCGGCCGGCTTGTGGGCCGGTGCTCACCTCCAGGCTGCTGCCGAGCGATTCGGCCGCGAACGAGATGTCGGCCGCGTCCACCGTTTCATCGCCGCGCTGCGCGCCCTTGGTCAGCAGCGTGTAGCTCAGCGCCGCCAAACCGGCCTTGCCCGGTGGGTCTTGCAAGCTGCCGGCCTGCACCAGCAGCAGAGCGGTCACCAGCGGCAGATGGCGACGCTCCACCACGACGAGGTCCAGTCCGTTGGGCAACTTCAGCTGCGCAAAGGCAGGCACTTGCAGCGGCCGCGCCGGCCCCGGCTCGGGCGGCGCGTCAAAACCCTGTTGCGCCCGGGCCGGCGCCGGGGCCACGGCGGGCAGGGTGGTGGCCAAGGTCAGCAACGCGGCCAATGGTGCGGCCAGCCAGCCGGCGGCGCTGAGCAAACGGTGGTTCATCCCTTGCCTGCTTTCTTGGCGTCGCCGTACAGCACGGTGACGCGCGGCGCGCGCAGCACCTCGCGGCGCAGCACGCGCTGCACATCGGCCACCGTCACCGCTTGCAGCTCGGCAAGTTCGCGGTTGACGGCCGAGGCGTCGCCGCGCAGCAGGGCCGCCTGGCCAAGAGCCTCGCCCAGGCCCAACGGCGTCTGGCGCTTCACCAGCGCGGCGGTCAGCAGCTGGGCCTTGACCTTGTCCAGCTCGGGCTGGGTCAGCGGCTCTTCGGCCAGGCTCTGCACCTCGCGCTCCAGCGGTGCGACCAGGCTGTCGGCCGATTGCTTGTCCGCCGCCACCGCGTGAGCGACCAGCAGGCCGGCATCGGCATTCAGGCGCGCCTCGAAGCCGGCACTCTGCGCCAACTGCAGGCGGTAAACCAGACTCTCGTTCAGTCGGGCCGAATCTCCCAGCGCCAGCAGGCCTTGCACCACTTGCAGCGTGATCGCGTCGGCGCTGCCAGCCGGCGGCGCTTGCCAGATCAACAGCGCCGCCGGCAGCGGCTCGGTGCCCGCAGCCAAGCGGTGCAGCTCGTGCTTGAGGCGGCGCGGCTCGACCGTTTGGACGCGGGGTATCGGCGCTGCCGGTGCGCGGATGCTGCCAAAGTAATGATCGACCCAGCGATTCATCGGCGCGGCATCGAACGCGCCGGTGATGATCAGCAGCGCGTTGTCGGGCCGGTAATAGCGCTGGTGAAACTCGCGCAAGTCTTGCAGCGTGGCGGCGTTCAGATCGTCGATATTGCCGATCACCGGCCGCCGGTACGGGTGAGTCTGGTAGCCGAAGCCGGCCACCGCGTTGAACAGCCGGCCATACGGCTCGGCCAGCACGCGCTGGCGAAACTCCTCTTTCACCACCTCGCGCTCGCTGTCGAAATTGGCCTGATCCACCATCAAATGAGCCATGCGCTCGGCCTCGGCCCACAAAATCGGCTCCAGATGCTGGGCCGGCACAACGCACTGATAAGCCGTCAGGTCGTCGGCGGTGAAGGCGTTGTTGTCGCCGCCGACGTCCTCGGTCATGCGGTCGAACTGCTCATCCGCCATGTAGCGGGTGCGCTTGAACATCAGGTGTTCGAACAGATGGGCAAAGCCGGAGCGGCCGTTCGGGTCGTCCTTGGCCCCGACCCGGTACCAGACCTGCACGCTGACGCTGGCGCTCGGCGCGGGCAGGGTGATCAGCTCCAGCCCGTTCGGCAGCCGCCGGCGCGTCAAGTCCAGCGGCGCAAGTGCGAGTGCGGGCAAGTCTGTGGATGCCGACGGCGTGCTCAGGCTTTGCGCCTGGCTCAACAAGCCAAAACCGGCCAGCCCTGCCAAGCCCGCGCCGCTGTGCAGCAAGCGCCGACGCAGCGGTGAGAAAGCGGTCGTCATGGCAGGTTCTCCGGAAGTGGGCCGTCAGCATATAGGCATGAGGATAAGCTGAAGGCTTGTTTGACCCTCTCGGGAGCCCTCATGAACTTCGCCTACACCATTGTTTACGTCGCCGATGTGGCGGCCTCGCTGGCTTTCTTCGAGGCTGCCTTTGGCCTGCCGCGCCGGTTCTTGCATGAGTCCGGCTGTTACGGCGAGCTGGAAACCGGTGCCACCGCCCTGGCCTTTGTCGACCATGCGACGGCCCGCGACAGCGTCGGTTGCGAGTACGTGGCGGCGGCTCAGAGTGCCGCACCGTTGGGCATGGAAATCGGCCTGAGCTGCGTCGATGTGCCGGCGGCCTTCCAGCGCGCCGTGCAGGCCGGAGGGACCCCGTTGAAGCCTCCCGTCACCAAGCCGTGGGGCCAAGTGGTCGCCTATGTGCGCTGCCCGGACGGCACGCTGGTGGAGTTGTGCACGCCAATGGGCTAACGAACTGCCGCGTCCTCACAGATAGGGCCGCTCCCGCAGCCATTTGGTGGCGATGTACTTGACGCCTTCGATCACCGGCACGCCGGCATGCAGGGTGGCGGCGTCCTCCACGCCTTGGGCATCGACGCTGGCGAAATAGAGCGCGGCACCCTGGGTCGGCCTGACCTCGAAGCCGAGCGAGGGGAAGCGCGTGCCGCCACCGGCCGCCACCTCGCCGAGGTAGAGGATGCAGGTGCCGACGCGCTGGCCGCCGGTCCGCAAGTGCTGCTGACTGCCCGGATGGGTCGGGTTGAAATAGTCGAAATGCGCACGGTATTCACCGCCGACGCCGTAACGCAACACCTGCAGGCCTTCGCCGTGATCAAGCGGCCAGTTCAGTACTTCGGCCAGGCGCGCTTCGATGCGCTGGATCAGCGGGTCTTCACCGCGCTGGAACCAGCCGCCCGCGCTGGTCCGGTCGGCATGCGGCCGGGCATCGCCCAGCTGCTCATCGACCACGGTGGAGCGCGCCAAGCGCGGTTCCGCCAGCGCGATCAGCGCCTCGCATTCCGCCGCCGACAGCATGTTGTCGAACAGCAGCACCTGCGGTTGATCGAGCACCGCCGCGATGCGCACCCGCTGGCCGTCGCTGCATGGCAGGTGGTTGTGCATCAGCAACTCGATCTGCGGGCGCCGGGGCGGCGCTTGTTGTTGGAGTGCTGTTGACGCAGCGGGGGGGTCAAGCTGCGGCGGAGTGCTCTGCAGCTCGGTCGGTGCAACACCGGCCTGGGCAATCGCTCGCTCGGCCAGCGCTCGGCCATGGCCGCCTTGCTGCAGCAGCGTCAGCATCGATTCCGCCGAGCAGCCCCGCGCCACGTTTTCCCGCACCCAGGCTTGCCATTCCGGCGTCAGTTGCTGCAAAGACATGGTGCTTATCCCCCTCCAACTGCGATGCAGTCATTGTGCCCGCGCAGGTTTGGCGGCATGACATTGTCAAGCCCCGGTGAGGGACAGCAGCGCGGATGTTTGCTACGCTGCGCCGCCTGACACCTCTGAAGGCAAGACGCCATGCACAAAAAAATCATCTCCGGCCTGCTCCTGTTGGCCAGCTTCGGCACCGCGCAAGCCGAACCCGCCGCCCTGCCGACGGTGGCTGCGGTTGACTTGCAGCGCTACGCCGGTGCCTGGTATGAAATTGCCCGGCTGCCGAACCGCTTCCAGCGCCATTGCGTGGCCGACACGCAGGCGACCTACCGCCTCGACGGCGACCGGGTCGACGTGCTGAACCGCTGCCGCACCGACAAGGGCGAGATCGACATCGCCAAGGGCCGCGCCAAAACGGTGGCCGACAGCGGCAACGCCAAGCTGCGCGTCAGCTTTTTCTGGCCGTTTTATGGCGATTACTGGGTGCTCGACCTGGACCGCGACTACCGCCAAGTGCTCGTCGGCGAGCCCGGCCGTCGCTATGCCTGGGTGCTGTCGCGCGAACCCAAAATGGATGAAGCGCAGTTGCAGCGCCTGCTCGACCG
>CANFYD010000368.1 GCA_947450745.1 Burkholderiales bacterium | reverse complement strand
GGTTTTCTGTCACGGTGACCGAGGCCTTGTTGCCATACAACAGCATCAACCGTTCGCGGATATTGGCCAGCCCCACGCCGGTGCCGGCGGTGGCTGCGCGGCCAAAGCCGAGGCCGGTGTCCGCCACGGTGATGGCCAGTTTGCCGTGCAGGATTTCGGCCTTGACCTTCAGGCTGCCGCCTTCGGGCTTGGGCTCCAGGCCGTGCTTGATGGCGTTCTCGACCAGGCTTTGAATCATCATCGGCGGGAACTCGGCCGACAGCAGGCCGTGGGGCACGTCGATTTCGGTCAGCAAGCGCTCTTCCATCCTGACCTTGAGAATTTCCAGATAGGGCTTGATGACGGCCAGCTCGCGGCCCAGGTCGCGCACGCCGCCCGCATTGGCCTCGCGCATCGTCGGCATCGAGGCGCGTAGGAGGGCGATCAGGTTCTTCTGCATTTGCGAGGCGCGCGGCGGGTCGGTCTCGATCAAATGGTCGATCGAGGCCAGCGTGTTGAACAGGAAATGCGGCTCCACTTGCGCTTGCATGGCGGCCAGACGGGCTTCGATGACTTGGCGCTTCAGTGACTCGGCCTCGGCCGTTTCTGTCGCTTGGTCGGCGCGCGCTTCGGCCAAGATGCGACCCTTGTAGGTGATCTTGATGACGGCCGAGCTGAGTATCCACAGCAAGGCCAGATTGAGCAAAAAGTCGCCCAGCCGGATCACGGTGGTGCTGTGGCGCACCACGGATCCTGCTTCCTTTGCGTCCTGCTCTGCCTGAGCTGCTGCTGTGTCGGCGGCGTCAGCGGCGGCTTCGCGGCTCGCTTCACTGACGTCGTGCAGCGCCTCTTCGACAGCTTTTTTAACCTCGTCGGAGTTTGCACCGCGCGGCAGGTCAATCGAGATCGAGGGCAACTCAGGTCTGGCATCCGGCGAGTCCGTCGCGCTCACAGCGCCTGACGATGGCGCCGACGCTGGCAACAGCGCCTTGCTGGGCTGAATGCGCACGCCGCGTTCGTCGATGGTGATCTCGTAACGGATCGGCTTGCTGGAGTGGGCGCTGGCAGCTTGGGCGGGCTTTGCCTCTGTTGCTGCTGTTGCTGGTGTTGCCGGTGGTTTGGCTGGTGCCGGGCGCTCCGGCCTTTCTGGCCGAGCGGGCACCTCCACTTGCTGCGTGATCCGCCAAGTGAACGGCGGCAGGTCCTGCAAGATGTTGGCGGCGATGATCAACGCCAGGGCCAGCAGGGCGAAGCGCTTCCAACTGATGCCCACCAGCCAATTGGCATAGGCGTGAAAGCCGCGCAGCATGGCGCTGGAAAAGCGCTGCCAACGGTCGTAGAAGGAGGGCGGTTGAGGTGTGAGGCTTGAGTTCATCGCGAAGGCCGTGTTCGGGTGTTTTGCACTGTACGCAAGCGCTGACGAGCCCACGACGGCGCTGCGATGCGCCGCACACCGCCTGGCCTGAGCTGCCGGCAGAGGCGACAGCCGGTCCGCCGCAGACTCCTAGCCTTCAGAGGGTCTGGGGGAACAGCCGCTCGATCACGACATCGATCAACATGCCGCACAGGCTGTAGATCAAGGAGCCGATCAGCGCTGCGGTGAAGCCGGCCACGGCAAAGCCGTCCAGTAAATTCGCGGCCGACCAGAACATCAGCGCATTGATGACGAACAGAAACAAGCCGAGGCTGAGGACGGTGACCGGCAGCGTCAACAGCACCAGAATCGGCCGCAGCAAGGTGTTGAGCAGGCCCAGCACCAGGGCGGCGATCAGCGCCGAGGTGAAGCTGGTGACTTGAACGCCGGGGTAAAGGTGGGCCACCAGCAGCAGGGCGGCGGCGAGCAGAAGCCAGCGTGTCAGAATTTTCATGGATGGCCAGCGTTAGTTTTCAGAGTGGTCAGTTTAAAGACCCGAGACGAAGCCGCGCAGGGTTTGTTCGGCGGATGTCCTTGGAACTTGCCAGGTTTTACCTGGCAAGGCAGAATCGCGACTCCGAAAGGGGAGTAGCTACGCGGCGCAAGCCGCGGCAGGAGTCCGTCAGTACGGTGTCTGTGAAGATGCCCGGGCCCTGCAGCTGGTGAGTGGATGCCTTCCACCGCCTGTCCCGCAAGACCTTTCGACCTTCTGCCGGTGGCTGAACTTCAGCGGCCGGTCTCATTGGTTGAATGCGGGAATTCATACATGACGACGATTGCGCCCCTGTGGCTATGGTTTTTCTTTGTCGGGTCCGTTGTGGCGGCCCTGTTCGTCGACTTTGTGGTCTTGCGCAAGCAGGGTGCGCATGAAGTGACGGTGAAAGAGGCGATCAACTGGTCGCTGGTCTGGGTGGCCTTGAGCTTGGCCTTCAACGGCCTGTTCTGGTGGGCGGTGAAGGACAGTACCGGCGACGCGGCGCTGGCCAATACCCGAGCGCTGGAATTCTTGACCGGCTACTTGATCGAGAAGTCATTGGCGGTGGACAACATCTTTGTCTTCCTGATGATCTTCACCTACTTCTCGGTGCCGGCCGCCTACCAAAAACGCGTGCTGATGTACGGCATCATCGGTGCCATCGTGCTGCGCACGGTGATGATTCTGCTCGGCGGTTGGTTGATTGCCGAGTTCCACTGGGTGCTGTATCTGTTCGGTGCGTTCTTGTTGGTCACTGGCATCAAGATGTGGTGGGCCGCCGGCAAAGAGCCTGATCTGGAAGCCAACCCGGCGCTCAAACTGCTGCGCCGCGTGATGCCGGTCAGCAAGAACTTCGAGGGTGAGCGCTTTTTCACCACCGAAAACGGCCGCCGTTTGGCCACGCCGCTGTTGCTGGTGATCGCCCTGGTCGGCATGACCGACGTGATTTTTGCGGTGGACTCCATCCCCGCCATCTTCGCCATCACCAACGACCCCTTCATCGTGCTGACCTCGAACATCTTCGCCATCCTCGGCTTGCGGGCGATGTACTTCCTGCTGGCCGCCATGGCAACCAAGTTCCACTTGCTCAGCTACGGCCTGGCGGTGATTCTGGTCTTCATCGGCAGCAAGATGATGCTGATCGACTTCTTCAAGGTGCCGGTCTGGGCGTCTTTGGTCGGTGTGGTCGCCATCCTCGCCGCGACCATGGTGCTGAGCCTGTACACCGCGCCGAAAATCGCGATGCAAGCCAAGCAGGACTGAACGAAGCTCCAAATGATTTGCGCTTGAGGGCGCTAAAACAAAGCTGAAAAAGCCCCCGGCGCCAATCTCGCCGGGGGCTTTTTTCTTTGTGCGCGTTAGGTCTGTTGATCAGCGACTGCGCGAATTATTCAAATAGGAATCGTTCTCATTAGTGTTAACATTTGCGCAATATTTACATTTGCGCAACAGCGCACACCTTGCGATGTCGACCGTTGCCTTCTCCGCTGCCCCCTCGTTTTCTTCCGTTCGGCCTGCTGCGCTGCACGGGTGGCAGCCGTCGGCGGCGTCGGCGCTTGCGCTGGCACCGCCCTCGCGGCGCTGGTTTGCCGGCGCGATCTTGGCTGCCCACTTGCTGGGTGGCTGGGCCTTGCTGCAGTCCGATTGGATGCGGCAGGTGTCGCTTGAAGCGCCGCCGGTGCTGGTCACGATGAGGTTGTTGGCCGATGCGCCCAAAGCAGTGAACCCGCCGAGCCGGCAGCCTGCGCCGCTTGATTTGCCAGCGCCCACGCCGCCGCGCTTGCTGATGCCGGCCTTCAGCGTTGCAGCGCTGGCGGTGGCGCAGGAAGCACCCCCGGCGCCGGCCTTGCTGCCCGTAGTGCAGGCTGCAGCCCCGGCCCCGCTGGCAGCAGTCGCCCCGACGGCGCCACCGACCTTGGCAGCGCCCGCTGCGGCACCGGTGCCGGTCAGCCCGATCAAGCAAATTGCCCCGAACGCGGTGCGCTATCTGGTCGAGCCCCGCATGAGCGTGCCGTTGCTGTCGCGGCGCTTGGGCGAGTCGGGCGTCGTCCACTTGCGCATCCTGGTCGACGTCCGGGGCAATTTGAAGGAGGCCAGCTTGCGCAAGACCTCCGGCTTTGCCCGGCTTGATCAGCAGGCCTTGCAAGACATCCGTAGCGCGCGCTTCTCGCCCTATGTTGAAAACGGCCAGGCGATCGAGTGGGAAACCATCGCGCTGCTGTCCTACGAAGTCGAAAAATAATTCACTCTGACCCCATTAGTTCCCCTCTGACCCCATTAATTCCCCCAGTAATTCCTGATTGAAAACCGGCAGTTGCGCCGCTGCTTTGCCTGAATCGTCCAAATCCTCAAGGAACCACACCATGTCGAAGAAGAAATCTCACGCGCTAGTTCGTCCGTTGCTGCCGTTGGGCGCGTTGGCGGCCGGCTTTGGCCTGGCTTCGGCTGCGCTGGCTCAAACGACCGCGCCCACGGCACCGGAGGTCTACAAAGCGCCGGTTGAAAACACCTTGCCGGTGGTGCGCGCCAAGGCCAGCGCCGAGCGCTCGGGCAAGGACGACTATCAGGCGGTGGACACCCGCATCGGCAAGGGCCGGCAGGAGCTGCGTGACATCCCGCAATCGATCACCGTGGTGACCGAAAAGCTGATCGACGACCGCAACCTCGACACGATGAAAGACGTGTTGAAGAACACCGCCGGCATCACCTTCTTGGC
>CANFYD010000367.1 GCA_947450745.1 Burkholderiales bacterium | reverse complement strand
TGGCGGCGGCGGCGCGGCGGCCTGCGGGTTTGCTGGCCGCCATCAATTTTGCCGGCGGCCATGGTGGCAGCCCGATCGAACACCCCGGCGTGCCCTGCCAGCCGGAGCAACTGACTGCGCTGTTTCAAGCCTACGGTGCAGCAACAGCAGCAACAGCAGCAACCGCAGCCACCGCAACAGCCGCCACGCCCACGCTGTGGATCTACACCCGCAACGATTTCTACTTCGGGCCGCAGCACAGCCGTGCCTGGGCCGACGCCTACCAGGCTGCTGGCGGGCAAGTGGACTATCAACTGCTTCCCGCCATCGGGGACGATGGGCACAAGCTGTTTGCCCAGGCCAATGATGTCTGGCAGCCGTTGGTGGACGACTTTTTGGCTCAGCACGGTTTTGCGCAGGTCGGCACCCTGACCGCACCGCCCGCCAGCGGCTTTGCCGCGCTGGCCGATGCCGCCGCCTTGCCTGCTCAATTGCCTGCAGCACGCGTGGGTTATCAACAGTTTCTGGCCGCCAAGCCGCCACGCGCATTTGCCGTCAACGCAGCCGGGCAATGGGGCTACGCGAGCGGCGAGGACGTGATGTCGCGCGCCTTGAGCTTTTGCCAACGTCAAGCCAGTCAAGCCAGTCAAGCCAGCCAAGCCTGCTCCCTTTATGCCGTCAACGACAGCGTCGTCTGGAACCCGCAATGACCGAATATTCCGCCATCCGCCTGCAGCGCGACGGGGCCGTAGCCCGCATCACCCTGAACCGCCCCGAGGTGCGCAACGCCTTCAATGAAGCGGTGATTGCCGACTTGACCGCCGCTTTTGCCGAGCTTTCGACCGACCCGAGTTTGCGCGCGGTGGTGCTGGCCGCCGAAGGCAAGGCGTTTTGCGCCGGTGCCGACCTGAACTGGATGAAGGCGATGGCGACCTTCAGCTGGGACGAAAACCACGCCGATGCCGGCCGTTTGGCCGAGATGCTGTGGACGATTTACAGCTGCCCGGTGCCTGTGATCGCCCGCGTGCAAGGCGATGTGTATGCCGGTGGCGTGGGCTTGGTGGCCGCGTGCGACGTGGTGGTGGCGCTGGACTCGGCCCACTTTTGCTTGTCCGAAGCCAAGCTGGGCTTGTTGCCAGCCACCATCGGGCCCTATGTGGTGCGCGCTCTGGGTGAGCAGGCGTCGCGGCGCTATTTCGTCACCGCCGAGCGCTTTTCGGCTGCCACGGCGCACCGGCTGGGCCTGGTGCATGAACTGGCCACTCCCGAAACGCTGGACGGGCTGGTGGACGGCCTGCTGGCCGGCGTGCTGGCGAATGGCCCGGCAGCGGTGCGGGCCTGCAAAAAGCTGGTGCAAGACATGGCCCACGCGCCCATCACCCCGGCGCTGCGTGACGACACCGCACGCCGCATTGCCGACATCCGAGCCAGCGCCGAGGGGCGTGACGGAGTGCAGAGTTTCTTGAACAAGAGCAAGCCGGCCTGGTTGCTCAGCGAATGAATGACTGACCGAATGACTGAATTGCCGATGACACCGGATCAAAACCTGTCGCGCCGCAGCTTGGCTGCGGTGTGGCACCCCTGCACCCAGATGGCGCGTGCGGCTGTGGTGCCGCCGCTGGCGATTGCGCGCGGCGAGGGCGCCTGGCTGTTCGACGACCAGGGGCAGCGCTATTTCGACGCCAACAGCAGTTGGTGGGTGAACCTGTTCGGCCATGCCGACCGCGCCATCAACGACGCGATCAAGCATCAGCTCGACACCTTGCCCCATGTGATGCTGGCCGGCTGCACCCATGCGCCGGCGGTGGAGCTGGCCGAACGGCTGTCCGCCTTGACCGGCGCTGCGCTGGGCCACACCTTCTTCGCCAGCGACGGCGCTTCGGCGGTGGAAATCGCGCTGAAGATGAGCTTCCACAGCTGGCGCAACCTGGGGCTGGCCGAGAAAAGCGAGTTTGTCTGTCTGCGCCATGGCTACCACGGCGAGACGATAGGCGCGCTGGCCGTCACCGACGTGGCGGTGTTCCGCGATGCCTACGACCCGCTGCTGATGCGCGCCCATGTCGTCGCCTCGCCCGATTCCCGCCTGGGCGCGGGCCAAGAAGCGCTGGCGCTGGCCGACCTGCGCCGCTGCCTGAGCGAGCGGCGCGGCCATGTGGCGGCGCTGATCATCGAGCCGCTGGTGCAATGCGCCGCCGGCATGGCGATGCACGAGCCGAGCTATTTGCGGGCGGTGCGGGTGCTCTGCGATGAATTCGAGGTCCATTTGATCGCCGATGAAATCGCGGTCGGCTGCGGGCGCAGCGGCACTTTCTTTGCGTTCGAGCAGTCGTTTGAAGAGGCAGACAAGGCGCGCTGGCCCGACTTCATCACCCTGTCCAAAGGCATCAGCGGCGGCACGCTGCCCCTGTCCCTGGTGCTGACGACCGAGGCCGTCTACCAAAGCTTCTGGAGCGAGGATGTGGCGCGGGGCTTTTTGCATTCGCATTCCTACACCGGCAATGCCTTGGCTTGTGCGGCGGCCAATGCGGTGCTGGACCGCTTTGAGCGCGGCGATGTGTTGGCCCAGAACCGCCAACAAGCGGCCGACTTGGCCGCCGCCTTTGCCCCGTTTGGACAAGACGCTCGCGTTCAGCACTTGCGCCAGCGCGGCATGATCCTGGCCTTCGACGTCAAGCCTGAACTGCTGGGCGCGCGCTTTTCGGAGCGCTTCCATTTGGCGGCGCGCCGGCGCGAGTTGCTGATCCGGCCGATTGGCGGCACGGTTTATCTGATGCCGCCCTATTTGATCGACGCGGCGACGGCGCAGTTCCTGTTCGAGGCGGTCAAAGCGTCGTTGGATGAAGTGCTGAGCGAGGACGCTAGTCATGTTGCTTGAGCATCTGGGCAACAAGCTGCAGGCCATTGCGGCACAAAGCCTGACGCGAGTGCTGCGCGTGGCCGAAACGGCGGCCGCGCCGTTGCAACAGGTGCGCAGCGCCGACGGGCAGTCGCGCGAGCTGCTGATGTTTTGCAGCAATGACTACCTGGGCCTGGCCGACCACCCGCAACTGGCCGACGCGATGGTGGAGGGCGTGCGGCTGTACGGCGCAGGCTCCGGGGCCTCGCACCTGATCAGCGGCCACTCACGCGCCCACGACGAACTGGAACATGCGCTGGCTGCTTGGGTGGCGCCCGAAATCCCGAATGCGCAGGCGCTGTTCTTCTGTACCGGCTATATGGCCAACCTGGCCGTGCTCAGCGCTTTAGGCGACGCCGGGGCCGAGATATTTTCCGAGGCGCTGAATCACGCCTCGCTGATCGACGGCATCAAGCTCTCGAAAGCGTCGGTGCAGCGCTATGCGCATGGCGACGTGGCCGCGCTGGAAGCGCTGTTGCGAGCCAGCCGCTCCCGCATCAAGTTGATCGTCACCGACGCGGTCTTCAGCATGGACGGTGACCTGGCCCGGCTGCCTGAACTGCTGGCTTGTGCCCAAGCGCACGATGCTTGGCTGATCGTGGACGACGCACACGGCTTTGGCGTGCTGGGGCCGCAGGGGCGCGGCACGCTGGCGCATTTCCAGCTGCGCAGCGAGCGCTTGATCTTGATCGGCACGCTGGGCAAGGCGGCCGGCGTGGCCGGGGCCTTTGTCGCAGCCCACCCGACCATCACCCAATACCTGCTGCAAGCGGCGCGGCCTTACATCTTCACGACCGCCGCACCGCCGGCCTTGGCGCACGCGCTGCTGCGCAGCTTGGCCTTGATGGCGTCGGACGAGGGCGAAGCACGGCGCGCCCATTTGCTGCGCTTGCAAGCCCGGCTGCGGCTTGGCGTGGCGGCCTTGTTGGCGGCTCACCCCGCGTTGCCTTGGCAGTTGCTGGCGTCGGACACGCCGATACAGCCGCTGGTCGTGGGTGACAACGCGACCGTCATGCGCTTGTCCGCCCAGCTGGAACAGCTCGGCCTGCGCGTGCCCGGCATCCGCCCGCCGACCGTGCCGGCTGGCACGGCGCGGCTGCGCATCACCTTGTGCGCCAGCCACAGCGAGGCCGACATCGACCGCCTGTTGCAAGCGCTGGCGAGCGTGGTGGCTGAACAGCAGTCTGAAACGCTCATTGAACAAGGCATCGCATGAAAGGCTTTTTCATCACCGGCACGGACACCGAGATCGGCAAAACCCGCATCAGCGCGGCGCTGACCCATCTGCTGGCCAGTCAAGGCTTGCGTACGGCCGCGATCAAGCCGGTGGCCGCCGGCCAGGAGCTGGTGGACGGCCGCTGGGTCAACGACGACGTGCTGGCGCTGCGGGCCGCCAGCAATATGGGCTTGAGCGACGCCGAAGTTGGCCCCCTCCAGCTGCGCACCGCCTGCGCGCCGCATATCGCGCTGCGGCTGGAGCAGCGCGAGCTGAACCGGGCTGATCTGCTGGCCGCCATTCGCAGCGTCGCGGCGCGGGCCGAGGTCAGCGTGGTCGAGGGCGTGGGCGGCTTTCGCGTGCCGCTGATTCCAGGCTGGGACACCGCCGATCTGGCCGTGGATCTGGCCCTGCCGGTGGTGCTGGTCGTCGGCCTGCGCTTGGGCTGCATCAACCACGCCTTGCTGACGGCCGAGGCGATCCGCGCGCGCGGTT
>CANFYD010000366.1 GCA_947450745.1 Burkholderiales bacterium | reverse complement strand
GAAGTGCATGCGCGCGGTGGCGATTTGAAAATTGAATGGGCCGGTGCCAGCGCCGGTCTGCAAGCGAGCGTGCTGTTGACCGGCCCGGCGCAAACCGTATTTGAAGGGGAAATCGAGCTGTGAGCATTGAGCAAATAACACCGGGCCAAGTGACACCGGGCCAAACAACGCTGGGCAACACATCGCAAGGCATCAGCGAGCAGGACATTGCCAATTTTTTGGCCCATACGCCGGGGTTTTTCGAGCGCCATGCCGAGTTGCTTGCCAGCGTGCAGCTGAGCCATCCGCTCGGTGGCCGTGCGGTGTCGCTGCAAGAGCGGCAGGCTGAAATGCTGCGCGACAAGATCAAGGGCCTGGAGTTCAAGATCATGGAAATGATCCGCAACGGCCAGGAGAACGTCGGCATTGCCGACCGCTTGCACCGCTGGACCCGCCGCCTGATGCTGACCAGCCAGGCGGCCGAACTGCCGGACCTGTTGACGCAAGAGCTGCGCCATCAGTTCCTGATTCCGCAAGCGGGCTTGCGCTTGTGGGGTGTGGACGCTGCCTTTGCCGACGCCGATTTTGCCCGGCCGGTCAGCCAGGACGTGAAGAGCTTTGCGCTCAGCCTGACCCAGCCTTATTGCGGCATCAACTCGGGCTTCGAGGCCGCGCAGTGGTTGCAGGCAGGCCCCACCGGTGCGGGCGCCGGGCTGGCCAGTTCGCTGGCACTGATCCCCTTGAGTGCTGCCGGTTTGGCCGGCGCACCGGCACGCAGTTTTGGTTTGCTGGTGCTGGGCTCGCCGGACGCCACTCGCTACACGGCCGACATGGGCACCGAGTTCCTGGCCCGCGTCGGGGACATTGCCAGCGCCGCGCTGGCGCGGCTGTTGCCGTCGGCCTGACGGCCACAGCCGCGTGACGACCCCGCCCGCTGATCCGGCTGCGCCGCTCGGCGAACACCTGCTGGCCTACCTGGCGCATGTGCGGGTGCAACGGCGCTTGGCGCAGCGAAGCCTGGTCATTTACGAAGCCGCTTTGTTGCGCCTGCAACAGCTGGCGCAGCAGGCCGGCGTTGACCTGCTGACGCTGCAGCCACAGCAAGCCCGGCGCTGGGCCGCCCGCTTGCACGGCGAGGCGGGCCTGGGGCCGCGCAGCATCGCTCTGTTGCTGTCGGTCTGGCGCGGCTTGTACCGCTGGCTGGGTGAGCAGCAGCAAGTAGCGCTGAACCCGTTTGACGGCCTGCGTGCGCCAAAAGCGCCCAAGCCCTTGCCCAAGGCCTTGGGCGTCGACGATGCGGTGGCGCTGGCTAATTTTCAGGCCGAGGGGGCTGAGGGCGCGGGCGTCGACGCTTGGGCGCAGGCGCTGGACGACTGCATCGTCGAGCTGCTGTACGGCTGCGGGTTGCGGGTGGCCGAGCTGGTCGGGCTGGACGCAGTGGCCGGCAGCCAATCGCAGGGTTGGGTCGATGTGGCCTCCGCAGAAGCCCATGTGCTGGGCAAGGGCAGCAAGCGCCGCAGCGTGCCGCTGGGTCGTGCGGCTTTGGCGGCCTTGCAGCTTTGGTTGCCGCTGCGTTTGCAACGTTTGCAACATTTGGAACGTGCGCAGCCGGGCGAGGCGGCGTTGCTGGTCGGGCCGCGTGGCGCGCGCCTCGGGGCCACGCAAGTGCGTGCGCGGCTGAAAGCGCGTGCGCTGGCGGCCGGCATGCCCGCCCATGTCCACCCGCATATGCTTAGGCACTCGTTCGCCTCGCACATCCTGCAATCGAGCGGCGATTTGCGCGCGGTGCAGGAGTTGCTGGGCCATGCCCACATCACCACCACGCAGATTTACACGCAGCTGGATTTTCAGCATCTGGCCAAAATTTATGACGCTGCCCACCCGCGCGCGAAGAAAAAAACCAATGATTGACCGGACTGTTCTGCTTGCCGCCGCCCTGCTGGCCCAGCCCTTGATGGCATTGCCGGCGCTGGCCACGCCGGATCAACCGTTTGCCCGCCTGGCTCCCAGCCGGCCGGCCGTGGTCGAGGCCAGTTGGACGCCGCTGCGCCTGCCCAACGGCGACAGCATCGCGCTGGCCGGCGGCAGTTATCTGCTGGCGATCAACGACGAATGGGGCTTCGGGCCCACCGTGTACGGCGCGGCCAAGGGCAATTACGGCGGCATTTTCACCGTCGGTTTCACCGCGCAGCGGCGCTGGCGGCTGGGCCAGAACACCCATCTCGCGGCCGGTTTCTTTGCCGGTGCCGGGGGCGGTTTGAGCTCGAACGAGCTGCGCTTTGGCGGGGGACTGATGCTGCGCCCCGAGCTGTCGGTGCGCACCGAAATCGGCAACTGGTATGTCGGCGCGGCGCTGGCCCAGGTCAGCTTCCCCAGCGGCAATGTGCGCGGCAGCAGCCTCGGCCTGGTGGTCGGCCGGTCCAACAGCTTCGCCAGTTTTGCGCCGGGCGATGCGGGCAAGTCGGGCCGCGCCAGCACCCGCACCGGCCTGGGGTTTGATGAAATTGCGCTGCTCGGCGGCCTCTACCAACCCAGCGCCAGCACCCGCAACCGCAGCGGCCAGCCGAGCACCCGCCGCATGGGACACGCCGGTGCCGACCTGCGCCAATACATCGTCGACGGCAGCTGGTGGGGCGTTGAAGCGGCCGGTGCCGCACAGGGCGGTGCCGACGGCTATATGGAAATGCTGGCCACGCTGGGCCAGGACTGGGCGGTGGGTCACCCGCGGCTGCGCGTCGGCGGCCAGATCGGCGCGGGCCTGGGTGGTGGCGGCAATGTAGACACCGGCACCGGCTGGCTGCTGCGCGCAGGGCCGACGCTGCGCTGGATCACGCCCTGGGGCCCGACCGTGCGGCTTGATGCCGGCTGGACCAAGTCGGTGTCCGGCCAGTTCGCTGCCCAACATCTGCGCGTGGGCCTGGCCTTTCCGCTCGATGTGGCGCCGCAGTGGAGCGGCAGCATGGACGGCGAGGCCGGCATCGTGCGCAACAGCCAGGTGCTGGCCAGCGTCCAGCATCTGCCGCAAGTGCGCTTCAAGGACGGCAGCCGTGAGGCCGTCAGCATGCTGGCCGTGCTGATGACACGCGAGTTTTCGCCGTCGTTCTACGGCGTGGCGCAGGCGGGCAGTGCGGCCGTTGGCAAGGCCGGCGCTTATTCGTTCGGCCTGTTCGGCCTGGGGATGCAGTCGCCTTATGTGCTGGGCCGCACCCGTTTCGGGGCTGAGTTGCTGGCCGGTGCGGCCGGCGGCGGTGGCGTGGCGGTGGGCGGCGGCGCGGTCATGCAGGCAGAAGCCTGGGCCGCGTGGGAATTTGGCGAGGCGGACCGTTTGCGCCTGCGCACCGGCCTGGGTTATTGGCGCAGTCTGCGCGACTCCACTCAGGCGACACCGATGGTGAATGTTTCGCTGGGCTATGCCTTTGGCACTCTGGCTAGATAAAGCAGGACTTACGAAAAAACGCCACAGCGTCGTTTCTCCTCCTTGCCGTGCTGAGAGCCTGGGTGGCAGAAGGATCGGCGGCTGCAAGGCGGCCGCAGCGGTCCATTTTTCACCGTCTTTTTGCCCCATAGCGGAGCTATGAAGCTTCAAATCCGGCAAAAACTGTCCTCGCTGGGGCCACCTTTCGCTATCGCCGCCTTCTGCCGCCCAGGCTCCAGGCGCACTGTCATCGTCGTCGTGCCTAGCTGTGACGATTTTGCGCAAGTCCTAAGAAAGATAAGAATCATGAAAACAATCGTTTTACGCCCCGGTAAAGAGCGCTCTCTGCAACGTCGTCACCCTTGGGTGTTCGAGGGGGCCATTGTTCGCGGTCATGGGGTGGCTGAGGCCGGTGAAACCGTGCGGGTCGAGGCGGCCGATGGGCAATTCCTCTGCTGGGGGGCGTTCAGCCCGCTGTCGATGATCCGCGTGCGGGCCTGGAGTTTTGATGAGGCGCAGCGCATCGACGCCACCTTCTTCGAGCAGCGCATTGCGCAAGCGCTGGCCATGCGCGCCCGGCTGCCGATTGCCTCCGACGCGATGCGGCTGATCCACGGCGAGGCCGACGGCTTGCCGGGCTTGATCGTTGACCGCTATGCCGACATGCTGGTCGGGCAGTTCTTGTCCACCGGCGTCGAGCGCTGGAAGACGGTGATCGTCGACAGCCTGCTGGCCGCCACCGGCTTGACGCGGTTTTACGAACGCTCCGACGCCCAAGTGCGCGACCTGGAAGGCTTGGCGCAGCGCACCGGCTGGCTTCACGGCGAGCTTGACGGCAGCACCGGCACCAGTGCCAGTGCCAGTGCCAGTGCCAGTACCGAGTTGACGATTGCCGAGCACCAATGGCGCTTGAGCCTCGACGTGGCCGAGGGCCACAAGACCGGCTATTACCTCGACCAGCGCGACAACCGCAAGAAGTTCGCCGACGCGGTCGCTCATTACGGCTGCAAATCGGTGCTGAATTGCTACAGCTACACCGGCGGCTTCTCGGTGGCCGCGCTGGCCGGCGGTGCCACCGATGTGATCAGCGTTGATTCCTCCGGCCCGGCGCTGGCGCGTGCCAATGCCCATGTCGTGATGAACGGCTTCAACCCTGCGCACCACCAGGTGATGGATGCCGACGTGAACGCCACG
>CANFYD010000365.1 GCA_947450745.1 Burkholderiales bacterium | reverse complement strand
GGTCCCGGGGTTGGTGATGGCGTTCAATGCACGCGCATGCTTGATGATGCCGCCGATGTAATACAGGGCGAAATCGCTCAGGCCGGCGTAGCCGTTGCCGGCGAACAGATTCTTGCCGTCCTTCCAGATCGACTGGTGCACGTGCATGCCGGAACCGTTGTCGCCAACGATGGGCTTGGGCATGAAAGTAGCGGTCTTGCCGTAGGCATGAGCCACGTTCTGGATCACATACTTTTGCAGTTGCAACCAGTCGGCGCGCTCGACCAGGGTCGAGAAACGGGTGCCGATTTCCATCTGGCCCGCGTTCGCCACTTCGTGGTGGTGCACTTCGACCGGGATGCCCAGTTGCTCGAGGATCAAGCACATCTCGGAGCGCATGTCCTGGAAGGAGTCGACCGGGGGCACGGGGAAGTAGCCGCCCTTGACTGCCGGGCGATAGCCCGAATTGCCGTGGTCGTATTCCTTGCCGGTGTTCCAAGCCGCTTCTTCGGAGTCGATCTTGACGAAGCAGCCGGACATGTCGACGTTCCAGCGCACGCTGTCGAAGACGAAGAACTCGGGCTCGGGGCCGAAGAAAGCGGCATCACCCAGGCCGGACGACTTCAAATAGGCTTCAGCGCGCTTGGCCAGCGAACGCGGGTCGCGCTCGTAAGCCTTGCCGTCGGTGGGCTCGACAACGTCGCAGCTCATGATCAGCGTCGGCTCTTCGAAGAACGGGTCGACGTTGGCGGTATTCGGGTCCGGCATCAACAGCATGTCGGAGGCTTCAATGCCCTTCCAGCCGCCAATCGACGAGCCGTCAAACGCATGACCTGAGACGAATTTGTCTTCGTCGAAATGCGAAACAGGCACGGTCACGTGGTGCTCTTTGCCACGGGTATCGGTGAAACGGAAGTCAACAAACTTGACTTCGTTGTCCTTCACCATCTTCATCACGTCGGCGACGGTCTTGGCCATCAATAGCTCCTAGCAGGGAAAGTCTGAGGGGAAAATCTGAGGGTACAGGGGACTTGACTAAATTCGGACCGTGCTTGTTCGCCCTAGATCAAGCACAGCATCGACATTAAGCAGTTTATGTGCCAACCGCGAGCGGCCAGAACCAAACCCGATAGCAAATGCTGGTGCGGTCAAATTCAGCCGGAATTATGCGGCTTGAGACGTAGCAGCCGAATCAAGCGCACCAAAGAATGGCGAGACAGAAGTCCAACTTGGTGCACCAGCTCCGCATTTATCGCACCAACTCGGAGCCTATGGCTGCCCCAAACTGAAGCACACCGGTTTTCAAGGTCGAATAAGCCGCCTCCAGCCGCTCGGCCGCCCCGGCTTGGCCCGCCTCGCCGGCCGTGGCCGCCTTCACACCCAGCTCGATGTGCCGACCCCATTGCGGGTGATCGACGCTGGGCAAGCTGAAGACCTTGATGTCGGGGAACTGCGCCTCGACGGCCACCATCAGCGGCGTCAAGCTGGCTTCCATCGCGCCCTGCACGATCATCGACTTCTCTTGCACGCCGACGGCCCGGTGCAGCTGCGGATAGCGCTGATCCAGCACCCATTCCATCATCGGGTGGGCCATCACCGGGAAGCCCGGCACGAAATAGACACTGCCGACGTAAAAGCCGGGAATCTTGTTGTACGGGTTCGGGATGATGTCGGCTCCGATCGGGAACACGCCCATCTCGAAGCGCCGCAGCGTATCGGGCGACTGCGCTTGTGCCGTCTCGCCCTGCTCGACCGCCGTCATCTGGATGCGCTGCCAAATCAGTTCTTGCGCTTGCGGGTGCAACTCCAACTCGCGCTCCAAGGCCAGCGCAGCCGCTTGGCGGGTGTGGTCGTCCGGCGTGGCACCAATGCCGCCGCAACTGATCACCAAGTCACCGCTGGCAAAGGCCAAGCGCAGCTGCGCGGCAATGTGGGCACGGTCGTCGCCGAGGTATTGGGCCCAGTCCAAGCTCATGCCGCGCGCCGCCAGCAGAGAGATGAATTTACTGAGGTGCTTGTCCTGGCGTTTGCCCGAGAGAATCTCGTCGCCAATGATGATCAAACCAACTTTCATTGAGTTCAGCCTTGCGAAAAAGGGGGTAAGGATACGACTTGTGGCTTGGCCTGTTCCAGCGCCGGCTCGGTGATCAGCTCGGTCAGCGGCAAGCCGCTGCGGCCCTGCGCCTTGGTGGCCCGCATATCTTGCAGCGCAGTCAGCGAGTAGTGGGTGAACCACAGGGTTGAAAACGCGAACACCAGCGTGTACAGCCAGATCGAAATCAGCACCAGAAACGGGGCCATCGCCACCGCCATCACGCCCAGCGCCCAGATCGCCGCCGGCGCCGCGCCCAGATAACCGGTCACCAAGCCAAGCGTCATCAGCGGCAATTTGTGCGCACGCATCAGTTGCCGACGCTCGGCCACCGAGGCATGGTCGGCCAGCGCGTCAAAGGTGAACACCTTGTAGCCCAGCCAGCCCCAGATCAGCGGCGGCAAGATCAGCACCAACGGCGGGATCAACCAGAAGGGCATGCTGACCAATAAGGCCAGCAGCGCCAGCAGGCCGTACCACAGCGACCACCCGAGGCTGCGCCACCAGCTGCCGCCCTGCTTCTTTTGCAGCTCGCCAAAGCGGCGCTCGGCCACCATGCTGACCAGCGACGGCGTCATCAGCAGCGCCACCAGCAGCAAG
The DNA here is from genome assembly GCA_947450745.1 of Burkholderiales bacterium. GTDB lineage: Bacteria > Pseudomonadota > Gammaproteobacteria > Burkholderiales > Burkholderiaceae_C > Paucibacter_A. Next base: position 1,933 of record CANFYD010000365.1, on the reverse strand, counting down.
CTCAGCACGACGATCACCGGCAGCGCCAGCGCCAACACCAGCAGCGGGGCCATCACCGAGCGGAAACCGCCCGCACCGACGTAGTCGAGCCAGCCGAGCAGGGTGTCGATCAAGCGCCAGCTGTCCAGCGTCGCCCGCACCGTGTCCACTGCCGCTTCCCAGAAAAAGTAGCTCAGGCCAAACACCAGGCCGGCCGACAAGACCAGTGGCAACAGCGACAAGGCAATCACGCGCGGGTGCATGCAATACGCCACCGCGCGCCAGAAAGCGTCGGCGATACGGCTCATTGAGCTGATCATTGTTGGGAGCCCTTAATTGAAGCCGGTGAGACGGCGCAAACCCAGCCATTGCTGGGCCCAGAAGCCGCGTCCGTAATCGCGTCCGCCTTCGTCCGGCAACTGGTCGCGGATGCCGGTGGCGTCCCAGCGGAGCTGGAAATTGGCGGTGCGAAAGAGGATGTCCCAGAGCGGGAACAGGACCGCGAAATTGTGTCCGCCCAGCGTGCCCCGGCCTGCCGTCTCGTGGCCGATGCCGATGGAATGATGCAGGCGGTGGAAGCGCGGGCTGACGAAGACCCGCTCCAGCACCGGACCAAACCAGAGCCGCACATTCGCGTGTTGCAGGTTCTCCATCAACTGCGACACCGCCACCAGAGCAACAAACTGCCCCGGCTCAACGCCAACCAGCCGCGCCAGCAACACGAAGGCCGTATCGCGCAGCACGTCGTCCAGCAAGTGGTTGCGGTTGTCGCTCCACATCGTCATCTGGCGCTGGCTGTGGTGCAGCGAATGCAAAGCCCACCACCAGTTGAAGCCATGCTGGGCGCGGTGCAGCGCGTAGTTGACCAGGTCAAACAGCAGCAGGTACAGCACAAAGCTGACCAACGCAATGTCGGTGGCGCCGGGCCACAGCGCATCGAGCTGAAAGGTCGGCACGCCCGCCAGCCGCAGCTGCCCGGACAAGGTATCCCAAAGCGGCTGAATACTGAAGAACATCACCAGGCGGAACAGCCCCAGCCGGTGGATCAAGGTGTAGATCACATCGACCCGCACGGCCGCACGGTCCTGCAGTGGCTCGGCCGGGCGCCAACGCTCCAGCGCCCGGATGGCAGTCAACATCACCGCAATTTGCAACAAGCCGACCAGCAACCAGCCGGTCGCGGTGTAGGCGTCCTCGATCAGATTGCCCCAGCCCAGGCCAAACACCAGCGGCTGCACTGCCGCCTCGAACAGCCATTGCTGCGCTTGATTGAACAGATCGCCGAGGAATTCCATCACGGTTTTTTATGCGAAGAAGTTGCGGCCAAGGCCGTCTGCGTCGTTGTGCTCGACTGAGCCAGCGCCCGTTCGGCCGCAAAGAATGCGGCGTAGCGCGGGTGCTCACGCAGCGGCGCAAAACACATGCCGCGTGCCTTCAGACCTTGCATCAACGGCTCCAGCACGGCCGGTGCCCAAGCATCCTGGCGCGACCAAATGCCCAAATGGGCCATCAAGATATCGCCCGGCTTGATGTCGCGCAGCGCCCGCTCCAGCAACTGCGCACTGGGGAAGCGCTGGCTCGACAATTCATCGCCCAAAAAGCCGGCCGCGCTCCAACCGACATGGTTGAACCCGCAGCTCTTGGCCAGTGCCAGCAGCGCCGGCGAGGTCTTGCCCGCCGGGGCCCTAAAGATCGGGCCCATCGTCTGCCCGGTCATCACCTTGAAACGCTGGGCGACCCGCTTCAGGCTCTCGCAGTACTCGGAGCCGCTCACCTCGCGCACCTTCGGCGGCTGCACGCCCGCGCCGGTGCGCACCTTGAAGCGCCCGTCGGGCAGGTCTTCCAGCCAAGTGTCGTGATCCCAGGTGTGGGCACCGAAATCATGGCCTTCGGCGGCGCGCGCGCGCCACCAAGGCGCCCAATGCTCATCGAGCGTGCGGCCCTCGGTCAGCGT
>CANFYD010000364.1 GCA_947450745.1 Burkholderiales bacterium | reverse complement strand
GGCATCACAGTCGTCCTCACGCGGGTCACGACCCGCCCTACAAATACTTGAGGTGAGTCGGTTGCCTTGAGTCGACGTTCATTCAGTGCGTCGATCAACCCACCCAGCCGGCCTTGCGCAAGCGGTAGCTGAACTGACGGACGGTCAGGCCCAGCGTTTGGGCGGCGCGTGATTGGTTGCCTTGCTGTAGCGCCAGGGCCTGCTGCAGGTCGGCCAGTGAATGGGATTGGATCGGCAGGTAGTCGCGCACCAGTGGCGCGGCTGAGCTGCTAGGTCGAGGCAGCGCCGCACTGATAGGGAGGGGTGCGCCCACCTGTTCGCTCGGCAAATAGCGCTGCAGCTCCGGCCCGGACACCAGCAGGCTGTCCGTCAGCAGCACCAGCCGTTCGATCACATTGCCCAGCTCGCGGATATTGCCGGGCCAGGGGTGGTTTTCCAGCGCTTGCAAGGCGGCCGGCGACAAATGCACATTGCGCTGGTTGACCTGGTTGGCATGGTTGACGAAGTGCAGGGCCAGCGTGCGGATGTCCTCGCGCCGCTCGCGCAGCGAGGGCAGGCGGATCGGGATCACATTGAGGCGGTAGAGCAGGTCGCGGCGGAAGTTGCCTTGCTGCACTTCGGCGTCGAGGTCGCGGTTGGTGGCCGCCACCAAGCGCACGTCGATCTTGATTTCACGCTTGCCGCCGAGCCTCACGATGCTGCCTTCTTGCAGCGTGCGCAGCAGTTTGGCCTGCATGGCCAGCGGCATATCGCCGATCTCATCCAGGAAGATCGTGCCCCGGTCGGCCTGCTCGAACCAGCCGACGCGGGCGCTGGCCGCGCCGGTGAAGGCACCGCGCTCGTAGCCGAACAGCTCCGACTCGAACAAGGTGTCGGGGATGGCGGCGCAGTTGATCTTGATGAAGGGCGCATCGCGGCGCTGGCTGCTGAGGTGGACCGCGCGGGCAAACAGCTCCTTGCCGGTGCCCGATTCGCCCAGCAGCAGCACGGCGGCCTGCGCTTGCGAGACCCGCTCCAGCTCGTTCAAGGCGCGCAGCAGCGCGGGCGAATTGCCGAGGATGCCGTAGCGTGCGGCAGCAGCTTCCAGCGCCTGCGTCAGCTGGGCGTTGCGCAGCTCCAGCGTGCGGGTTTTCTCCTGCACCAAGCCTTGCAGTTGCAGCAGTTGCCCGGCCAGCGTGGCCAGAATCTTCAGCACCGCCATGTCGTCGGCCAAATGGCGTTGGCGGCTGCGGATGCGGTGGCAGGCCAGCACGCCAATCGTCTGCCGGTTCACCTCGATCGGCAGGGCCAGAAAGGCGACGGTCTCGGGCGGCAACTGCGGGCGCTCCACCGCCCGCAGCAAAAACATCGGCTCGGCGTCGATGTCTTGCACCAGCAGCGCCTGCCCGGTGGCCAGCACCGTGCCGGTGATGCCTTCGCCGCGCGCGTAGATGCCACGCGCCATCTCGGCCCGGGTCAGGCCGTAGGCAAAGTGGATGCTGGCGGCGCGGCTGTCGTGGTTTTCGCGGTTTTCATGCGCGTCGGTGCTCGGCCCCGGCGGGCTTGTGGCCAGCGCATCGGCCGTGTCCAGCAAGACGATGCGGCCTCGGTTCAGCCCCAGCAACTCGGACATCAAGTGCAGCATTTCGCGCAGCACCAGGCCCGGTGCCAAGCTCTTGCCGATCAAGCGCATCACCTCTTGCAGCAGCAATTGCTCCTGCGCTTGCCACGGCGGGTCGGCAGCGGCTGTCGCAGACTGCGCAGCGGTGGGGAGGGGCTGAAGAGCGGGGTGCATCCACTGGCAAAAGCAAGAAGCCGGCCCGCTCGGTGCGCAGCCCTCAAGATGGCACAGCCATTGCTTGTTCAGCCGTCATGCCCACCGTCACAAAGCCCACTCCACCGCCGCATGCCGATCAACACCTGCTGGCGCTGCTGCTGGCCTCGACCGGCGAGGGTATTTTCGGCATTGATATGGACGGCTGTTGCAGCTTCATCAACCATGCTGGCGCACGCATGCTGGGCTTGGACGTGGCGGCCGTGCTGGGCCGCAATATGCATCAGCTGACCCACCATTCGCATGCCGATGGCCGCCACTACCCGGCGCACGACTGCCCGATCTTCAACGCCTTTCGCCAGGGTTTGTCCTGCCGCATCGATACCGAAGTGTTCTGGCGCCAGGATGGGCAGCCGTTTGCGGTCGAGTATTCCAGCTACCCGCTGCTGGACGGCAGCAAGGTTTGCGGCGCAGTGGTGACCTTTGTGGACATCACCGAGCGGCAGCGCATTGCGCAGGCGCTGCAGCGGGCCAACAGCGAGCTGGAGCAGCGGGTGGGCGAGCGCACGCAGGCGCTGTCGGTGGCGCTGGGGCAGTTGCGTGAGCTGGCCGCTCATGCCGAGCGCGTGCGCGAGGACGAGCGCACCCGCATTGCCCGCGAGGTGCATGACGAGTTGGGCAGCCTGTTGGTCGCCTTGAAGATGGATGTGAACTGGATGGACAAGCGCCTGGGCGAGCAGCAGCAGCGGCCAGCGCCGGAAGCCGAGGCGATGCGCGAGAGGCTGCGCTGCAAATGCCGCAATATGAGCCGCCTGATCGAAAGCGCGGTCGACAACGTCGGCCGCATCATCACCGACCTGCGGCCCAGCATCCTCGACCATCAAGGCCTGTGGGCCGCGCTGGAATGGCAGGCGCATGAGTTCGCCGAAGCGGCCGAATTGGCGCTGGACTGGGACATGCAAGACACCGACGGCGTCGAGTTGCCCGAGGCGACGGCGATGGCGGTGTTCCGCATCTTTCAAGAAATGCTCAGCAATGTGGGACGCCACGCCCAGGCCAGCCAGTTGACGCTGCGCATCAAAGTCGATGCGGCGGGCTTGACGGTGTCGGTGCAAGACGATGGCTGCGGCGCGTCGCCCCAGCAGTTGGAAGCGCCCACCGCTTACGGCTTGCTGGGCATGAAGGAGCGGGCCCTGCACTTGGGCGGCAGGCTCGAAATCACCAGCGAGCTGGGGGTGGGCTCGCGGTTCCTGTTGCAGATGCCGCTGCCATCGCCGTCACCGTCACTGGTGGGCTTCTCCGCATGATCCGCATCCTGATCGGCGACGACCACCGCATCGTGCGCGAGGGCCTCAAGCAGGTGCTGGCCGACGCACCAGACATGTGCGTGGTGGCGGAGGCACAGACCGGCGCCGAGGTTCTGCACCAAGTGCGGGAGCTGGGCGATGCCGCCGGGCTCGATTTGCTGTTGCTGGACATCGCCATGCCTGGGCCGGACGGCCTGGAAGTGCTGCAGATCCTGCGGCGCGAACAGCCGGGCCTGCCGGTTTTGATGCTCAGCACCTATCCCGAAAAGCAATATGCGGTGCGCTGCATCAAGCTGGGTGCGGGCGGTTATTTGAACAAGAGCGCCGACCCGGACGACATGCTGGCCGCCATGCGCAAGGTGGCCGGCGGCGGGCGCTATGTCAGCCCCGCCACGGCGGAGGCGCTGGCGGTGGCAGTCGGCGCGGCGGCGGCTGTTGGTGCTCGAGCTGGGGCTGGCGCTGCTGCCGGTCTGGAGGCGCTGTCGCACCGCGAGCATCAGGTCTTCCGCTTGCTGACGGCCGGGCTGTCGGTGGGCGAAATAGCCTTGCAGTTGAAGCTGGCCGCCAACACGGTCAGCACCTACCGCGCCCGCATCCTGGAGAAGACCGGGGCCAAGAATGATGTGGCGCTGGCGCTGTATGCCGAACGGCAGGGTCGGGCCAACGGCTGAGCGCTTGCCAGGCAGGGCCCAGCGCGGGTCGCGACCCGCCCTACGTGAATGCATCGAAGGAGGGTAGGGCGGGTCGAGACCCGCGTCTGGCCGACCGTGGCACCGGGTAGCACGCCGGCTGGCCGCTGATGTAGGGCCAGCCCTACACGCTGTCGTCGGGCCGGGTGCGAATTGCGGGGTCGGTGCCGGCGTGGCGGCAATCTGGCCCGACCCTTGCGTCTGGGGACTCATCCCAGCCACGCGAGGTGAAGCCATGAACGCCTACTTTGACCCCTACAACGCCGACCGGCCATTGCTGATGAAGTGCAGCTGCGGCAAGGACCACAGCGCCGCCGAACATCAAAAGGAGTTGTCCGCCGCGCAAGCGACGCTGGAGCTGAAGCAGCGCAGCCTCAGCCCCGACTTCGAGGCTTATTCGAACGCGTTCATCGAAGCGACCTTGGTGAAGGCGCTGTTCCCGCAGGACGAGCTGCGGCGGCGCTTTCTGCGTGCGGTCGGCAAGGGCACGGCGATGGCTGCCATCGGCAGCGTGTTGCCGCTGGCCAGCCTGCAGGCGATGGCACAGGACAAAGGCGCCATCGAGAAGCGCAACCTGAAGATCGGCTTCATCCCGATCACCTGCGCCACGCCGCTGATCATGGCGCAGCCGCTGGGCTTTTATCAGCAGCAGGGCTTGAACGTCGAGGTGACGAAGACGGCCGGCTGGGCGCTGATCCGCGACAAGATGATCAACAAGGAATACGACGCCACGCACTTCCTGTCGCCCATGCCGCTGGCGATCTCCATGGGGCTGGGCTCGAACGCCACGCCCATGAATGTGGCCACCATCCAGAACATCAACGGCCAGGCGATTACGCTCGCACTCAAGCACAAGGACAACCGCG
>CANFYD010000363.1 GCA_947450745.1 Burkholderiales bacterium | reverse complement strand
GATTGAAACAAATCAAGGCCAAATTCCACCTGTTTGGGGGTGATTTCCGTGACTAAATTCTCGATATTGCAGTGCACAATAAGTTTCGCTTAATCTTTCCCGTCTACTCATCAAAGGAGTTTTCTCATGAAACTGAAATCTATTGTTGCCGCCTCAATCGTCGCCTTGACCACGCTCAGCAGCCACGCCGCCACCACCACCGATTGGGGTACGCATGACCTGTTGGAGAGCTCGCTTGCTCTGAGCGCCGGTGGCTTGGTGTTTGACACCTACGCGTTCACGCTGTCCGCAGCGTCCACCGTGGCCAGCAGCATCACCTCGATTGGTACTTTGGCTCCGGCGACCTACAGCCTGTGGAATGCCGACAACACGCCGACGGCTTTCTCGTGGAATTTCGGTGGCGCACCGACGGTGCACACGGTGAACTTGGCTGCAGGCAGCTATTACTACTCGGTGTTCGCCAACGCGACCGGCGCAGCCGCTTACTCGATCAACTCGGCCGCCACGGTCACGGCAGTGCCGGAACCTGAAACTTATGCTTTGCTGTTGGCCGGTCTGGGTGTGATCGGCTTCGTGGCCAAGCGCCGCAAGTCGGTCTAAGCCAGCCTAGCAAGATCAAAAGCGGACCTCGGTCCGCTTTTTTTGTGGGCGTATTTGGCGCCGCAGTTCACCAGCGCGAGAACGGCAGCGAGGCCAGGCTGGAGTTGAAGTAGCGGGTCTCCGTCGTCACTTCCGGGCCCAGCCAGGTCGGCGGCTCGAACGCTTGATCGGCGGACTGCAACTCGATTTCGGCCACCACCAGGCCGGCGTTGTCGCCCAGGAACTCGTCCACTTCCCAGGTCATGCCCTGATGCGGGATGCAGCGGCGGATCTTTTCAACTCGGGGGCCGTCGCACAGGGCGAGCATCTCCAGCGCGTCCGCGAGTGGGACCGGGTACTCGAACTCGGCCCGGGTGGCACCGGTGGACAGGCCCTTGCTCGTCAACCAAGCCTGCTCGCCGGCGATGCGAACGCGCACGGTGCGCTGCTTGTCGCGGTTCAAATAGCCTTGGCTGATCAGCTGACCCGGACCTTGTTTCCAGACCTCGCCGTTGACGAGAAATTTACGTTCGATCTCGATGCCCATCGCGGATGTCTCCTGCTTAAACGCTGGCCATGGCCGCGGCACATTCCTTGACCAGGCCCGGGCCTTTGTAGATCAGCCCGGTGTAAATCTGCACCAGGTCGGCCCCGGCTTGCAGCTTGGCGCGGGCGTCGGCGCCGCTCAGCACGCCACCGACGCCGATGATGGGGTAATTGCTGCCCAGCGCCGAGCGCAGCAGGCGGATCACGCGGTTGCTGGCCTCGAACACCGGCCGGCCCGACAGCCCGCCCATTTCCTCGGAATGCGCCATGCCTTTGACCGCGTCGCGCGCAATCGTCGTGTTAGTGGCGATCACGCCGTCGATGCCGTTGGCTTGGCAGGTCTGCGCGATCAGCGCCACTTGCGCCTCAATCAGGTCGGGGGCGATCTTGACGAACATCGGCACGCGCCGCCTGGCGCTCGCCTCCAGCCGCAGCTTCTTTTCCTGCAGCACCGACAGCAGCGCATCCAAGGCGGCGTCACTCTGCAACTCGCGCAGGTTTTTGGTGTTGGGGCTCGAGATGTTGACCGTGATGTAGTCGGCATGCGGGAACACGCCGGCCAGCCCCAGCAGATAGTCGTCCGCTGCCTTCTCAATCGGCGTGGCCGCGTTCTTGCCGATGTTCAACCCCACCAAGCCACCGGCGGCGCGGAAGCTGTGGGCGCGCTGCACATTGGCCACAAAGCTGGCCAGCCCTTCGTTGTTGAAGCCCAGCCGGTTGATCAAGGCGTCGGCCTGTGGCAGCCGGAACATGCGCGGCTTGTCATTGCCCGGCTGCGCCTTGGGCGTGACCGTGCCGACCTCGATGAAGCCGAACCCCATCGCGCCCAGCCCGTCGATGCAGCGACCGTTCTTGTCCAAGCCGGCCGCCAGCCCGATCCGGTTCGGGAACTTCAGCCCCGCCAATTGCAGCGGATCGCTGATGCGGGTTTGCGCCCACAGGCATTGCGCGGGCGTGTTTTGCAGCTTCGCAATCGCCCCCAAGGTCAGTTCATGGGCATGTTCCGGGTCGAGTCCGAACAGGAACGGGCGGGTCAGGGCGTAGGGGATCAAAGGCATGATCGAATTGTCGCATCGCTGCCATAGCGTTGCCGTTGCGGGGAGGTCCGAGGGCAGCGTCGATAATCTGCCCCGACCTTCCGCTGATGCAGCGGAGCTGGTGCGACTTCGTGGTGACGAGCGTGTCGGCACCCGGAACGAGAAACAGCACCAGCAACGAAAACCAGGACGATCTGATGAAACCCCTTGACGACCCCCGCCACGACCATGAAGTCGGCTCGCGTGATGCGACGCGCGACAGTACCCGCACCGACGACACCCGCATCGGCGCGGTGCGGCCGCTGATCTCGCCGGCCTTGCTGCTGGACGAGTTGCCGCTGCCGGACGCTTCGCTGGAGCTGGTCGAGCGGGCACGTCTGGCCATCAGCGCCATCCTGCATGGCCGCGATGACCGGCTGCTGGTCGTCGTCGGCCCTTGCTCGATTCACGATCATGCGCAGGCAATGGACTACGCCCGGCTGCTGAAGACGCTGGCGGATGAATTGCAGCAAGACCTGCTGATCGTCATGCGGGTCTATTTTGAGAAGCCGCGCACGACGGTCGGCTGGAAGGGCTACATCAACGACCCGCGCCTGGACGGCAGCTTCCACATGAACACCGGCCTGCGCTTGGCGCGCCAGTTGTTGCTGGACGTGACGGCGTTGGGCTTGCCGGCCGGCACCGAGTTCCTCGATCTGCTGTCGCCGCAATACATTTCCGACCTGATCGCCTGGGGTGCGATTGGTGCCCGCACGACCGAAAGCCAGAGCCATCGTCAATTGGCGTCGGGCCTGAGTTGCCCGGTCGGCTTCAAGAACGGCACCGACGGCGGCATCAAGGTGGCCAGCGACGCGGTGCTGGCCGCCGTGGCTCCGCATGCCTTCATAGGCATGACCAAGATGGGCGCGGCGGCCATCTTCGAGACCCGTGGCAATGACGACTGCCACATCATCCTGCGCGGCGGCAAGGCACCGAACTACGACGCCGCTTCGGTGGACGCCGCTTGTACGGCGATGCAGTCGGCGGGCCTGCGCGCACAGGTGATGGTGGACTTCTCGCATGCCAATTCGAGCAAGAAGTACGAGCGCCAGATCGAAGTCGGCCACGACGTGGCCGGCCAGATCAGCGGCGGCGATGCACGCATCACCGGCGTGATGATCGAGTCCCATCTGCAACCGGGCCGTCAAGACTTGGCACCCGGCCAGACCAAGGCCGATTTGCTGCCCGGCGTGTCCATCACCGACGCCTGCCTGGGCTGGAGCCAGACGGAGCCCGTGCTGCGCGAACTGGCAGCGGCAGTGCGGGCCCGGCGCGGCTAAAACCCGGCGCAGCTGGCGCAGCGCTCCCTGCCGTCAGATCATCAAGCGTCTCGACTGGCCCGGACTGGGCCGCTGCCGGGTTTGCTCGGCGTCCCGGCAAGGCGGGTCGTGCGTGCGATTCCGAGACGCTCCGCTTCACCAAGACCCCGTTCGTCCTGAGCCTGTCGAAGGACTCTGCCCGCGTGCCTCGCCACCACGCGGGTCTCGACCCGCCCTACGGCCGCATGTGTCGTTGGCCGAATGCACCCTGGCCAAGCGGCCTGCTGCTTTCATGTGACACTGAAATCGGGTGACAGATTCCTGATCAAACCGACCCAACCGACCCAACTGACCATCTGCAAGCTGCAAGCTGCCGGGCATGACCAATTCAACCATCAAGCAGTATTTGCCCTGGCTCGTGGCCAGCGCCTTGTTCATGGAACAGCTGGACGCCACCATCGTCAACACTGCGGTTCCCAGCATTGCCGCCAGCTTGCAGGTGACGCCGCTGAGCCTCAAAGCGGTGGTGTCCAGCTACATCCTGGCCTTGGCGGTGTGCATTCCGGTCAGCGGCTGGATTGCCGACCGCTTTGGCACGCGGCGGGTGTTTTTCATTGCCATCGTCATTTTCACCAGCGCCTCGGTGCTGTGCGGGCTGGCCGTCAACCCGACCATGATGGTGGCGGCGCGCATCCTGCAAGGCATCGGCGGCGCGCTGATGATGCCGGTCGGGCGCTTGGCCATCATCCGTACCTTCCCGAAATCCGAACTGCTGGGCGCGATGAACTTTGTCATCATTCCCGCGCTGATCGGCCCCTTGCTTGGCCCCACCATCGGCGGCTTCATCGTGCATTGGCTGTCGTGGCGGGAAATCTTCTTCGTCAACGTGCCGTTCGGCTTGATCGCCCTGTTCATGGTGTATCGCTACATGCCGGACTACCGCAGCAGCGAGCCCCGTCCGCTCGATGTGACGGGGCTGCTGCTGTATGGCTCGGGCATTGCGCTGCTGTCCTGGTTGCTGGAGGTGTTTGGCGAGCACCGGTTGGATGCGCTGACGGCCGGGCTGGTGCTCGGTTTGGCGGTCGCGTTGTTGGCCGCTTACGGCTGGCATGCCAGCGGCCATGCCCACCCGTTGCTGCGCCTGACCTTGTTCCGTAT
>CANFYD010000362.1 GCA_947450745.1 Burkholderiales bacterium | reverse complement strand
GCCGGCCTACATCCGCGCCGACGCCAAGCGCTTGCGGCAGATCTTGCTGAATCTGCTGGCCAATGCGGTGCGCTTCACCGACCACGGCCAGATCATCCTGCGGCTCGACTTCAGCCGCGATGTGGCGCGACTGCAGGTCATCGACACCGGCATCGGCATCGCCCCGCAAGACCTGGAGCGCATTTTTCTGCCCTTCGAGCGCGGCAGTGCCGGCCGGCGCAGCGGTGATGCGGGCACCGGCCTGGGCCTGACCATCACGCATTTGCTGACCCAGTTGATGGGCGGCGAGCTGAGTGTGCAAAGCCAGCCCGGCCAGGGCAGCCAGTTCACCGCGCGCCTCTACCTGAACGAGATCGCCGCCCCAACGCAGCGCAGCATTGCCCGCCACCGCCCGGTGACCGGCTATCTCGGCGCCCGCCGCAGCCTGCTGGTGGTGGACGACAACCCGACGCAGCGCCAGATGCTGGCCGGCATGCTGCTGCCGCTGGGCTTTGATGTCAGCGAAGCGGCCAGCGGCCATGAATGCCTGGAAGCCGTGCTGGCGCGCCAACCCGACGCGCTGCTGCTCGACATCACCATGGACGACATGGACGGCTGGGAAACGGCCCGCCGCATCCGCGCCCACGGCCTTGCCGACCTGCCCATCATCATGGTGTCGGCCAATGCGTTCGAGAACCGCAGCGACAAACTGCTGGAGGCCGGCGCGCAAGCCTTTGTCGACAAACCGGTGATCGAATCCGAATTGCTGGTGACGCTGCAAAAACACCTGCAACTGGAGTGGGTGGCCGAACTGCCCGAGCCCAGTTGGGGCAGCGAGCTGCTGCAGCCCACTGAGTCACTGCCGGCCGACTATGCCGCCCGGCTGACCCGACTGGCCCAGCTCGGCCACGTCAAGGGTCTGCACCAGGCGCTGGACGAACTGGCGCTGGACCACCCGGCCAGCCGCCTGCAAACCACCGCGCTGCGCGGCCTGGCCGAGCGCTTCGACTTTGCCGGGCTGCTGGATTATTTGCGGCGCAGTCAAGGCGCTGACCAAGATCAAGATCGAGATCAAAAGGACACCGAATGACTTTCAAGCTCGACGACGTGCTGCTGCTGGTCGACGACATGCCGCAATCCCTGGGTGCGCTGGCGCTCGAACTGGAGGCAGACGGCTACACCGTGCTGATCGCCCACAGCGGTGAAGCGGCCTTGCAGCGGCTGGATCTGGTCACGCCCGCCGCCATCCTGCTCGACGCGCTGATGCCCGGGCTGTCCGGTTTTGAGACCTGCCGGCTGATCAAGGCCAACCCGGTCTGGCAGCACATTCCGGTCATTTTCATGACCGGTTTGTCCGAGACGTCCCATGTCGTCGAAGGCTTCGACGCCGGCGGTGTGGACTACGTCGTCAAGCCGGTGCGCGCACAGGAAGTGCTGGCCCGGCTGGCCGCCCATGTGCGCAACGCCCGCGCCGCCCGCATGGCGCGCGACGCCCTGGACATCGGCGGCCACGGCGTGTTGATGGTCGACGGGCGCGGCCGTATCGCTTGGCGCTCCCCGCAAGCGCAATCCTGGTTGAGCGAATTTTTCACCGACGGGCCAGCGCAGAGCTGCGCTGCTTGGCTGGAAGGTGGTGCAGCGGGAGCTGCCCCCACGTCATCGGCCTCCAGCACCGACGCGGCCAACGCCGTGCGCCACCACACGACGGGTGACGGCCGCACCCTGATAGCGCGCCGCTTGGGCGACATCGGCCTGGGCGAAGCGATGTGGCTGCTGAGCTTGCAGCAAGGCGAAGCCGCCGCCTCGCGCCTCGCTACCGCATCCCTCACCCCGCGTGAAACCGAGGTGTTGTCCTGGGTCGCCAAAGGCAAAACCAACCGCGACGTCGCCGACATCCTCGGCATGAGCCCCCGCACCGTCAACAAGCACCTGGAGCATGTGTTCGAGAAGCTGGGCGTCGAAACCCGCGCGGCCGCCACCGCGCTGGCGAGCCGGGAGCTGGCTTGAGCGGGCGGCCGCGCGCAAGCTGGCACTGCGGCGAAAGCTGGACGCTGGACCCCTGACTCCGCAGGTCGCCCGCCAGAATCTCTTGCCGGACGATGGCCAGGCTCGATCAGGTGCCGCAGAACGTGCGGTAGCCCGCCGTCACGGCGGCTGGCGCCGGCTCGGCATAGCCGGCCAATTCTTCGGCCTTGTCGTAGGGCCGACGCAGGGCGTCGAGCAGGCGATTGAAAGGGCCGATGTCACCCTGCTGCGAGGCGGCCTGCAGCGCTTCCTCGACGCGATGATTGCGAGGAATCACCCTCGGATTGACGCTGCGCATGCGCCGGGCTCGTTGCGCACCCGCCGAAGCGGCCTCTGCAGCGTCACCGTCCTCGCTCGCACAGCGGGCTTGCCAACGGGTCAGCCAGGCGTCAAGGTTTCGGGCGTCCGAGAAGAGGCCGCGCAGCAGCGGCGCCTCCCCTTCAGCGGCGTCGGCCAAGTGCAGCCACGCCAGGGTGAAATCCACCCGCTCGACCTGCAACAGACTCAACCAGTCGTCGACCAGCGCCGCGTCGGCCAAATCGTCGCGTTGCAGCCCGAGCTTGCTGCGTTGGCCACGCAGCAGATGCCGGCGATAGTGCTCGGGAAAGGCATCGATGACCTCGGTCGCCTGGGTCACGGCCTCATCCGCATCGGCCGACAACAGGGGCAGCAGCGCCTCGGCCAAGCGAGCCAGATTCCAGCGTGCGATCTGCGGTTGATTGCCATAGGCATAACGCCCCTGGCGGTCGATCGAACTGAACACCGTCGTCGGGTCGCAGGCCTCCATGAAGGCGCAGGGGCCGTAGTCGATGGTCTCGCCGGACAGCGTCATGTTGTCGGTGTTCATCACGCCGTGGATAAAGCCCACGTTCATCCACTGGGCGATCAGCGCGGCTTGGCGCTCGGCCACCGCTTGCAGCAACGCGAGGTAAGGCTGCGGCGAAGCCGACAGTGCCGGGTCATGCCGGGCAATCGTGTAGTCGGCGAGCCGACGCAGGCGGTCCAGGTCGTTGCGCGCAGAGAAAAACTGGAAGGTACCGACCCGGATGTGGCTGGCCGCCACCCGCGTCAGCACCGCGCCAGGCAGCGGCTGTTCACGTTGCACCTGCTCGCCGGTGGCGGCGACAGCAAGTGCGCGGGTCGAGGGGATGCCCAGCGCATGCATGGCCTCACCGATCAACACCTCGCGCAACATCGGGCCGACGCTGGCACGGCCGTCGCCCCCGCGCGAATAGGCCGTGCGCCCCGAGCCCTTGAAGGCAATGTCGCGGCGCTGCCCCTGGCGGTCGATCACTTCGCCCAGCAGCAGCGCACGACCGTCGCCGAGCTGGGGTGAAAAGCCACCGAACTGGTGGCCCGCATAGGCCTGCGCCAACGGCTCGGCACCGGCGGGCAAGGCATTGCCGGCGAACAGCGCGGCACCATCAGCGCCACCAGCACCATCGGCACCATCAACACCCATGAGCGCGCTGACATCAAGCCCAAGCTCCGCAGCCAGTGCCTGGTTGAGGAACAGCAAATGCGGCGCCGGCGCTGATGCGGGTTGGCTCGGCGTGTAGAAGCCCTCCATGTCGCGGGCGAAGGTGTTGTCGAAGTGAAAGTCGGGCAAGCAAGCCATGGTCAAGGAGCCGGTAGTTAAGCTTCAGTGTGCACCGACTGCGCCGGGCGCGTCCTGCAAGGGGCTGCCAGCGGCGCTGTTTTGAACGGCCTTTTCAGCGTATGACGCCATTGATGCTGAAACTGTGGAACCGGAATAAGCGAGATGAACATTCGACCTCTTCGCACTGAAGCCGACAACACAGTGGCACTGAAAGAAGTGTCGCTTCTGATGGCCGCTGACCCCGAGCTGGGCACCCCGGACAGGGATCGCTTGGACGTGCTGGTGACGCTGGTGCAGGCGTTCGAGGCACGGCACTACCCCATGCCGCCTGCTGACCCCATAGAGGCGATCAAGTTCCGAATGGAGCCGCAGGGGCTGACCCCGCGCGATCTGGTGCCGATGATTGGCCGGCTGAATCGGGTCTATGAGGTGCTGGCTAGGAGTCTGCGCGGCAGAAGGCGGCGATAGCGCAAGGTGGCCCCAGCGAGGACAGTTTTTGCCGGATTTGAAGCTTCATAGCTCCGCTATGGGGCGAAAAGACGGTGAAAAATGGACCGCTGCGGCCGCCTTGCAGCCGCCGATCCTTCTGCCGCGCAGACTCCTAGGCGGCGGCCGATCACCATGGCCATGGCCCGGCGGCTGCATGCGCAGCTGGGTGTTCCGGCCGAGAGCTTGATTGGCGAGCCGCAAGCGGTGCTGCGGTAACCACGCACGGGCTCGCGGGCGTTAAAGAGCCCGCTCGGGTGGCGGGCTGTTGGCGGTTCAGACTACAGGTCTGACGTCTGGGCGAGAGGGTCTTGCTTTCATACATTGGTTTGTTTGATTGCAAGACCTGACCCCGTTGCTCTTGCTTTACCTTTTTCACCAAATGAGGCATGTCAGGGTTCAAGAATGATCCGAGTTCCTGAGAAATTTTCTTGATTGAACCAAAGCAGTTTGTCTATCGGAAAGTTAGAAAGCGCGAGCGTGTGGTCGTTCGTCCACTGCATCTTTAGTCCATCAGGTTTTCCGTCAATCCCAAAAAGCCCTCTGTAAGTT
>CANFYD010000361.1 GCA_947450745.1 Burkholderiales bacterium | reverse complement strand
GTGGTGGTGGACGGCAAGCAGAACCTGCGGCCCGGCAATGCGGTGCGCGAGCAGGCCGCAGCGCTGAACCCGGCTGCGGCAGCGGCTTCAGCGGCCGCGTCCACTTCATCCGCTTCAGCTGCGGCGTCCGGAGTGGCCCGATGAATGTGACCGAGCTGTTCATCCGGCGGCCGGTCATGACCGTGCTGCTGAACATTGCGCTGGTGATCGCCGGGCTGGCGGCCTGGGGCAAGATTCCGGTCGCCGCCCTGCCGTCCTACAACACGCCGGTCATCAATGTGCAGGCCAGCCTGCCCGGTGCGTCGCCGGAGACGATGGCGTCGTCGGTGGCTCTGCCGCTGGAAAAGCAGTTTTCCACCATCGCCGGTCTGACCACGATTTCATCGACCAGCATCCTCGGCTCGACCTCGCTGACGCTGGAATTCGATCCGTCCCGCAATATCGACGCGGCCGCTGTGGACGTGCAGGCGGCGCTGTTCCGCAGCTTGCGGGCGCTGCCGGTCGAGATGACCTCGCCGCCCAGCTACCGCAAAGTGAACCCGGCCGACGCGCCGGTGTTGCTGGTGGCGCTGACTTCGCCGTCGCTCAATTTGTCGGACTTGAACGACTTTGCCGAGAACCTGCTGACTCCCAATCTGTCGACGATTGACGGCGTGGCGCAGGTGTCGATTTACGGCCAAAAGCGCTTCGCCATCCGCATCAAGGTCAGCAACGAATTGCTCAGCCAGCGCAACATCACGCTGGAAGAATTGCAGGTGGCGATCAAGGGGGCCAACGCCAACACGCCGGTCGGGGTGCTGGACGGCACGCGCCAGACGCTGACGATTCAAGCCAACCAGCAGTTGCGCAACGCCGCCGAGTTCGGGGCCGTGGTGGTGGGCAGCCGCAACGGTGCACCGGTCTTCTTGCGCGATGTGGCCGAGGTGCAGGACAGCTTCGAGACGGTCAAATCGTTTTCCAACTTCAACGGCGAGCGCTCCATCGTGCTGGCCATTCAACGCCAGCCGGATGCCAACACGGTCAAGGTGGTCGATGCGGCCAAGGCGATGCTGCCGCGCTTTCGCAGCCAATTGCCGGCCTCCGTGCAGATGAGCACGCTGAACGACCGCTCGCTGTCCATCCGCGAGTCGCTGCACGACGTCTACTTCACGCTGGCGCTGACCGTGGTGCTGGTGGTGCTGGTGATCTTCTTGTTCCTGCGCCGGGCGGTGGCGACGCTGATCCCGACGCTGTCGCTGCCGATTTCCTTGATCGGTGCGCTGACGCTGCTGTTTGCGCTGGGCTACAGCTTGGACAACATCTCGCTGCTCGGCATCACGCTGGCCGTCGGCCTGGTGGTGGATGACGCCATCGTGATGCTGGAGAACATCGTCCGCCACATCGAGGACGGCGTGGCACCGTTCGACGCAGCGATTCGCGGTGCGCGCGAGATGGCCTTCACCATCGTGTCGATCTCGATTTCGCTGATCGCGGTGCTGATCCCGATCTTTTTCATGCCGGGCGTGATCGGTCTGCTGTTCCACGAGTTTGCGGTGGTGGTGGGGCTGGCGATTCTGGTCTCGGCCGGGGTGTCGTTGACGCTGGTGCCGATGTTGTGCGCACGCTTTTTGCGCCCCCACGAGGCCAAGCCTGAAAGCGCGCTGGGCCGTGTCTTCGAGCGCGGCTTCAACGCCGTGCTGGGCAGCTACACGCGCAGCCTGGACGTGGCGCTGCGCCACCGCCGCTGGGTGCTGGGCGTGGCTGTGCTGAGTTTCGGCGCGACCGCCTGGCTCTATATCGCGATCCCGAAAGGCTTTTTCCCAGAGGAAGACATCGGCCAAATCCAGGCCAGCACCGAAGCGTCGGAAGACATCTCGTTTGCCGCGATGACGGTGCTGCAAGAACGCGTGGCTGCCATTGTCCAGAACGACCCGGCGGTGGCCAGCGTGGCCGCAGCGGTGGGCGGCGGCAGCGGCGGCAACGCCAGCAACACCGGCCGCATGTTCATCAACCTGAAACCCCGCGCCGAGCGCCCGCCGATGGCAAAAGTGCTGGAAAACCTGCGCAAGCAATTCCGCGCGGTGCCGGGCATTGCGGTCTATTTGCGGCCGGTGCAGAACCTGCAACTGGGCGGGCGGCAAAGCAAGAGCCGCTACCAGTACACGCTGCAAGCGGTGGCGGCGGGCGAGCTGAACGTTTGGTCCAGCCGTTTGCAGGAGAAGCTGCGCGCCGACCCACTGTTCCGCGACGTCACCAGCGATTCGCAACTGCGCGGCCTGCAAGCCAACCTGATCATCGACCGTGAACGCGCCAACATCTTGGGCGTGCAGATGCAAGACCTGCGCAGTGCGCTCTACGACGCCTTTGGCGAGCGCCAGGTGTCGAGCATTTATGCCGAGAGCAACACCTACCAGGTCATCATGGAAGCCAACGACGCCGAGCGCCAAAGCGAGGACGCGTTCAGCAAGATCTACCTGCGCGGCCGCAACGGCGTGCTGGTGCCGCTGACCGCCTTTGCCACCGTGCAGCGCGGCATCGGCCCCACCTCGGTCAATCACCAAGGGCAGTTGCAAGCCATCACCCTGAGCTTCAACCTGGCCCCCGATGTGCCGCTGGGTGCGGCCACGGCCAAGCTGGACGGCTACGTCAGCGAGATCAAGCTGCCGGCCAACATCATCACCAGCTACGGCGGCGACGCGGCCGTCTTCAAGGACTCGCAGGGCGGGCAGCTGCTGTTGATCGGGCTGGCCATTGCGGTGATCTATGTGCTGCTGGGCGTGCTGTACGAAAGCTATATCCACCCGCTGACGATTCTGGCCGGCCTGCCCTCGGCGGCGGTCGGCGCGCTGATCACGCTGCAGCTGTTCGGCATGGACCTGACCCTGATCGCCACCATCGGCATCCTGATGCTGATCGGCATCGTCAAGAAGAACGCCATCATGATGATCGACTTCGCGCTCGACGCGCAGCGCAACGGCGGCATGAGCCCCGAAGCGGCGATCCGCGAGGCCTGCGTGCTGCGCTTTCGCCCGATCATGATGACGACGCTGGCCGCGCTGATGGGGGCCTTGCCGATCGCCATCGGCCTGGGTGCCGGTGCCGAGCTGCGCCAGCCGCTCGGTTTGGCCGTCGTCGGAGGGCTGATCCTGTCGCAAGCGGTGACGCTCTACATCACCCCGGTGATCTATCTGGCGCTAGACCGCTTCAGCGGCTCAGGCCCGGACACCCGGGTCGTGGCGGCGGCGCGGATGACCAGCCACTCGGTGGGGGCCTGAAGCGGCTGGCTGAACCGAGCGTGGGAACAGGAGAGGAACGGATTCGACGGCACACATATTGCATGAGCATTCGATGGCCTTGCCATTGAAACCGCCCCCCCCATCCCTCGGATGAACCCCGCCATGCTCACAAAGACACGCCCCGCCAATCCGCTCACCGCAATGTCGACGGTCAACCTCGCCGCTCGGCAGCGCATGCTGTCGCAGCGCTTGGTTCTGCAAATTCTGCTGGCCGTCCAGGGGCAGGAAGGCAAAGCGGCCGCTGCGGAACAGAGCCTCGCGCTCTTTATCGAGAGTCAAGCGCGGCTGCTGCAACTGGCCACCCAACTGCCGCCCGGCGATGCGGCGCTGTTGAAAGAAGTCTATTTCGGCCGGGACGCCGTGAACCCCTTGATCGAGGACTTCGTTGCCCAGTGCGGCCTCGCCTTGCGTGCGGGAACACCTGGCGCTGGCAACAGCGGCAAAAAGCCGTCGGACGCAGGCAAGGCCGCGGTCGACCACATCGTGGCGAAAGTGGATGCCGTGCTCGCTGCACTGAACCGGGCCACCGAAGCGTTCGACCAGATCAGCAACAAAAGACAGGCCTTGCTGCTGGTTCAAGTGGGCGAGATCGTCGAGGACATTCGCTTGGTCGCACGCGAAGCCCGCGTCGTTTCTTTCAATGCCCAGGTGATTGCGGCTCGTGCCGGGGCCATCGGCCGGGAGTTCGCGGTCGTCGCCAGCACCTTGTCGAAGATCAGCAATGAAGTCGATGCGCTCGCCAACAAGGGCTTGGCTTTGGTGCGCGGCTGACCCTCATTGACTCAACGCTGGCCCAACTCGCCGCGCCGCCACGCCTCACCCAGCCCGGCCACGCCGCGCTCGATCAGCGCCAGCACATGGTCGAAACCGGCCGCCGGGCCGAAATAGGGGTCGGGCAGATCGCGGCCCTCAAAACCGGGCACAAAGTCCAGCAACAGCTTCAGCTTGGACTGCAACTCCGGCGGGCATTGGCGCTTCAGGTCGAGCAGGTTGTGCGACTCCATCGCCAGCAGCAGGTCGAACTGCTCAAAGTCCTCCGGCTGCACCCGCCGCGAACGCCATTTCTTATCCGGCGTCAGTTGCTGGCGCAGCAGCGCTGCGGCGGCCCGCGCGTCTATCCTCTGCGCCCTCGGGTCGGCTTGCGCGCCAGCCGATTGCACCGAGTTGAACGCCTCTTGCGCACCCGAGCCGAAACCGCTACGCCTGGCCTTCAAGACCAGCTCAGCCATCGGCGAGCGGCAGATGTTGGCGGTGCAGACGAAGAGAATGGCAACCAAGGTGAGGACGATTCAAAGTTTCAGAGGGCGAGAGCTTTTGTAGCGAGCGGTTGGCAGGCTAGGCGGACGGGGCACAGGAACCGGAACGTAC
>CANFYD010000360.1 GCA_947450745.1 Burkholderiales bacterium | reverse complement strand
GGCCATCCTCAGCGTCGGCCAGCAACTGATCCAACAGCGTCAGCAAAAAATCGACCGCTTTGGCGCGCTGCACTTTGCCCAGGCTGCGCCCCGGCGTCTTGCCCTGCAGCACCTGATCCAAAAACAACACCATCAAGCGCTGCTCGGCCAACATCTCGATCTGCAACGGCCGGTACTCGCCGGCCAAGCGCTGCTGATACCGCTCTGCATAAGCCTGCCATTGCGCCAGCGCGGCCCGCTTGGTCTCGATCTTCTGCACCAGCCGCTGAAACGCCTGCTGCGGCTTGCCCAGCGCTTTATTGCCTGCCAGCACTTTGCTGACCGACAGATTCAGCGCGGCCGGCTTGCCGCTGCCAGCCGCGTCATCGAACAAATCACCCGTGCCTTGTGTTGCCACTGCTCACTCCCACTCGATCGTGGCCGGCGGCTTCGACGACACATCGTAGGCGACGCGGTTGATGCCGCGCACCTCGTTGATGATGCGACCGGACACCTTGCGAAGCAGGCCGTAGGGCAAGTCGGCCCAGTCGGCGGTCATGAAGTCGCTGGTTTGCACCGCACGCAGCGCCACCACGTATTCATAGGTGCGGCCGTCGCCCATCACGCCAACGCTCTTGACCGGCAAGAAGACGACGAAGGCCTGCGAGGTCAGCTCGTACCAGTTCTTGCCGCTGGCTTCGTCCTTGCAGCCGCGCAGCTCTTCGATGAAGATCGCGTCGGCGCGACGCAGCAGGTCGGCATATTCGGGCTTGACTTCACCGAGGATGCGCACGCCCAGGCCCGGGCCGGGGAACGGGTGGCGGTGCACCATGTCATGCGGCAGGCCGAGCGCCTCGCCCAGCGCACGCACCTCGTCCTTGAACAATTCACGCAGCGGTTCCAGCAGCTTCAAGCCGAGCTGCTCGGGCAGGCCGCCAACGTTGTGGTGACTCTTGATCGTGGCCTTCTTGCTCTTGGTGCCGCCGCTCTCGACCACGTCGGGGTAGATGGTGCCTTGGGCCAGCCACTTCGCCCCTTTCACGTCGCTGTCAGCCGCCTTCAGCTTGGCCGCCTCGGCCTTGAACACTTCCACGAACTCGCGGCCGATGATCTTGCGCTTTTGCTCGGGGTCGGTAACGCCTTTCAGGTGGCCGAGAAACTGCTCCGCCGCTTCCACATGCACCACCTTCGCATGCAGCTTGCCGACGAACATCTCCATCACCATCTGACCTTCGTTCAGGCGCAGCAAGCCGTGATCGACGAACACGCAGGTCAGCTGATCGCCGATGGCACGGTGGATCAGCGCGGCCGCCACCGAGGAATCGACGCCGCCGGACAGGCCCAGAATCACTTCCTCGTCGCCGACCTGGGCGCGGATCTTGGCGACCGCTTCGGCGATGTAATCGCCCATGATCCAGTCGCCCTTGCAACCGGCGATGTCGCGCACAAAGCGCGTCAACATCGCATGGCCCTGCACCGTGTGGGTCACTTCGGGGTGGAACTGGACGGCGTAATAGCCTTTTTCCTCGTTCGCCATACCCGCAATCGGGCAACCCGGCGTGGACGCCATCAGCTTGAAGCCGGGCGGCATCTCGGCCACCTTGTCGCCATGGCTCATCCAGACCTTCAACATGCCATGGCCTTCCAGCGTGGCGTGGTCCTGGATGCCGTCCAGCAGGCGCGTGTGGCCGTGCGCGCGCACTTCGGAGTAGCCGAATTCGCGGTGATCGCTCCACTCGACCCGGCCACCCAACTGCACCGCCATCGTCTGCATGCCGTAGCAAATGCCCAGCACCGGCACGCCCAAGTCCCAGACCGCTTGCGGCGCGCGCAGTTCGTGGTCTTCGTAGGTGGAGGCATGGCTGCCCGACAAGATGATGGCCTTCGGTGCGAAGTTGCGGATGAACTCGTCCGACACGTCGTTGGGATGAATCTCGCAGAACACCGCCGCTTCGCGCACGCGGCGCGCAATCAGCTGAGTCACTTGGGAGCCGAAATCGAGGATCAGAACTTTGTCATGCATATGTTTTCCTTACGGGACAGACCGCTCGCGCATTCGCAAGTGGCGCTGTTCCCAACCGTGTTATTTCCTTGTGGGACAGACCGCCCGAGCGTAGTCGCGAGTAGCTCTGTCCTCAACTAATTGAGAATGGACTCCGCGATGCGGCGCCTTGAAAAATGCCGCCAAGCGAAGAACAGCGAGAGCGCTTGCAGCAGCGCGCAAAAGTAGAACGGCGCACCGATGCGCCAATCGCCCTGGGGAAGGCCGGATACCAGGCCCAGCAAACCGGCACCGACCACCGGCGCCGTCACCGCCATGACGCTGTTCAGCGAGGACACCGCGCCCATCGTTTGACCCTGGGTACGCGGGTCGGCGGCGTTCGAGATCATGCTTTGAATGGCCGCGTTGACGGCAAAGCCGAGTACGTTGAACCCGACGATGGCATACATCATCCAGCTCTGCGTGGCCGCACCCCAGAGCAGGTTGGTGATGACGCTGGACAGCAAACCCATCACCACCAGCCGCTTCGGGCCAAATATTTTCAGCAAGCGCGGCAGCAAAAAGCCCTGCACCAAGACCGCCATCACGCCGATGGCGAACAGCGACATGCCGTTCTCCTTCGGGCCCCAGCCGAACTTGAAGGTGGTGTACAGCACCCAACTGGTATGCAGCACCAATTGCGCCAAGCTGGACAGGCCGATCACCACCACCAGGGGACCTACATCACCCAGCTGACTGAGCTTTTTCAGCGCACTGACCGGGTTGGCGGCACGCCAGGCAAAGGCGCGCCGGTTCTCGGGCTTCAGCGATTCAGGCAGCACGAAATAGCCGTAGCACCAGTTGACCAGCGCCAGCGTGCCGGCCACATAAAACGGCAGATGCAGATTGATGGCACCGAGCAGCCCGCCCATCACCGGCCCCAGGATAAAGCCCATGCCGAAGGCCGCGCCCAGCATGCCGAAGCGCTTGGCCCGCTCTTCCGGCGCGCTGATGTCCGCCACATAGGCATTTGCCACCGCCGCATTCGCCTGCATCGCACCACTGACCAACCGCACGGCGATCAACATCCACAACGCAGTGGCCATCGCGGTGACAAAAAAGCTCAGCGCCAGACCGCAAAAACCGATCAACATCACAGGCCGGCGGCCAAAGTGGTCGGACAAGGCACCGAGGATGGGCGAGCCAAAGAAATTGGCGACACCAAAAGCCAAGGCCACCGCGCCGTACCAAAAAGCGTGGTCGGCTTGAGAGCTCGTGAAGGTGCCGACCAGCGGCGGCAGCACCGGGATGATCAGGCCGATGGAGATCATGTCGATCAACACCGCCACCATGATGAAGCCCATGCCGGCCGCCCTGCCCTTCACTCCCCCCTCGCCATCCGCTGCAGCGCTTGCTGCTGACCCTTGCTCGCTCAATCGACGTCCTTCGGTGCCTTGTTGTGAAAAAGGGGCCGAAGCCCCTGAACCGCCGCTTAGAGGGTAAGAAATTTTTGTGGCGAGCGGTCGCCAGGCTAGGCGGATGAAGCGCAGGAACCGGAACGTACTTCAGGTACGTGAGGATTCCGAGCATTCAGCCAACGACGCATGGCGGCCGCGCAGTAAAAAAGTTCTTACCCTCTCAGCCTCTCACTCGGAGCGGTAGTTGGGCGACTCCTTGGTGATCTGCACATCGTGGACATGACTTTCCTTCATGCCCGCCGAGGTGATTTCAACAAACTCGCCCTTGTTCTGCATGTCTTCGATGGTGGCGCAACCGCAGTAATGCATGGACGCCTTCAAGCCGCCCGCCATCTGGAAGATCACCTGCACGACCGAGCCCTTGTAAGGCACTTGGCCTTCGATGCCCTCGGGCACCAGCTTGGAGGTGTTGGGATTGTTGGCCGAGGTGTCCTGGAAGTAACGGTCGGCCGAACCCTTGGCCATCGCGCCCATCGAACCCATGCCGCGGTAGCTCTTGTAGCTGCGGCCCTGATAGAGGATCAGGTCGCCCGGTGCCTCTTCGGTGCCGGCAAAAGCGCCGCCCATCATCACGCAGTCGGCCCCAGCCGCAATGGCCTTGGCCAAGTCGCCGGAGTAGCGCACGCCACCGTCGGCAATCACCGGCACGCCGCTGCCGCGCAGGGCGGTGGCGACGTTGTCGATGGCGGTGATCTGCGGCACGCCGACACCGGCCACGATGCGGGTAGTGCAAATGGAGCCCGGGCCGATGCCGACCTTGACGCCGTCAGCACCCGCTTCGACCAGCGCCAGCGCGGCAGCCGCAGTGGCAATATTGCCGCCGATCACGTCGACGCCGGGGAACTTCTGCTTGATCCAGCGGACCCGCTCCAGCACGCCGGCGCTGTGGCCGTGGGCGGTGTCGACGATCAAGACATCGACGCCGGCCTTGACGAGCAAGGTCACGCGCTCTTCGGTGTCTTCACCGAAACCGACCGCTGCACCGACACGCAACTTGCCCTGGGAATCCCGGGCGGCGTTCGGAAAGCTGGTCTGCTTGGTGATGTCTTTCACCGTCATCAAGCCGCGCAACTCGAAGGCGTCATTGACGACCACGACGCGCTCCAACTTGTGCTTGTGCATCAGCGCCTTGGCTTCTTCCAGCGAAGCGCCTTCCTTGACGGTGATCAGCTTGACGGCGGGCGTCATCATCTCGCGCACCGGCAGATCCATGCGGGTTTCGAAGCGCAGATCGCGGCCGGTG
>CANFYD010000359.1 GCA_947450745.1 Burkholderiales bacterium | reverse complement strand
GACTGGTGCCGCACCACAGCAGATTGCATGCTCATGGGCTCAGACCATCCCGGACTTGGCCATGATGGCGCGCAAGCTGGCGAACTCGCGGTCAACGAAGTCCTCGAACTCCGCGCCCGCCATGACGGCCGGCGTCCAGCTGTTCTTTGCCAACGCGTCGGCCCAGGCTTTGCTCTTGGTGGCCTTGATGACCAACTCGGTCAGGGCCTTGCGCTGCTCCGGCGTGATCCCTGGGGCACCGTAAACCCCGCGCCAATTGCCGATGACCACGTTGATGCCCAGCTCTTGCAGAGTCGGCACATTGATGCCGGCCAAGCGCGTCCCGGACGTCACCGCCAGCGCCCGCATCTTGCCGGTGTCGATGTACTGGGCGAACTCGCTGTAACCGCTGCCGCCAACGGTGACATTGCCGCCCAGAATGGCCGCCGTCGCCTCGCCGCCGCCGCGGAAGGGTACGTAATTGATCTTGGCTGCGTCAACCCCGACCTCACGGGCAATCATCGCGGCGGCGACATGCTCGGTCGAACCACGCGAACCACCGCCCCACTTGACGCTGCCCACATCCTTTTTCATTTGCTCGATCACGTCCTTCATCGTCTTCAGCGGCGACTCGGCCGGCACGACGAAGACGTTGTATTCGCTGGTCAGCCGCGCAATCGGCGTGGCCTGCGACAAGCTCACCGGCGGCTTGCCGGTGATGATGCCGCCCAGCATCACAGCGCCCATCACCATCAAGGCGTTCGCGTCGCCTTTGGAGGCATTGACGAACTGCGCCAGTCCGATGGCACCGGCCGCTCCGCCCTTGTTCTCGAACTGCACCGAGGACGCCAAGCCGGCGTCCTGCAAGGCACGGCCCAAGGCCCGACCGGTGCTGTCCCAGCCGCCGCCCGGGTTGGCAGGAATCATCATCTTCATGTTGACGGCGGCTTGTGCCGACAAGGGCCAAGCGCCGGCAGCAGCCAGCGCGAGCATGGACTTCAAAAAGGTGTCGCGACGCATCGAGGTCTCCTGTGTTGTCATTTATGGGAAGTGATTTTCGCTGACAGGGCTGTCACTCGGCTGTCCAGAAGCCTAGGGAAAATGCTAAGTTCGCGCCATGCGAATACTTCTGATCGAGGACGACGACGCCATGCGCTTGAGCCTGACGCGCAGCTTCGAGCGGCGCGGCATGGCCGTTAAAACCTGTGCCGATGGCGCGCAAGCGCTGGGCCAATGGCAGGCAGTGCGGCCCGATGTCGTGGTGCTGGATCTCAGCTTGCCCCATCTCGACGGCCTGGAAGTGTTGGCACAAGCCAGAGCCAGCGGCTTGCGCACGCCGGTGCTGATCCTGACCGCACGCGGCACGGTCGGTGACCGAATCCTGGGCTTGAATGTCGGCGCGGACGACTACCTGCCCAAGCCGTTCGATCTGGACGAATTGATGGCGCGCGTGCAGGCACTGGGGCGGCGCGCCGGCGCAGAAGCTGGCGCGCCGCTGAGCCAAGAATTTTGCGGCATGCGCCCGGATGCAGAAAACGGCGCGGTGTATTACCAAGGCCTGGTGTTGGAAATGGCCCCGCGCGAAACCGCCATGCTGCGCGCGCTGCTGGCCCGCCCTGGCCATGCGGTGGCCAAGGAGCGCTTGTTCAGCTTGGTGTTCCAGGGCGATCCCGAGGTGCAGTTGGAGGCGATTGAAGTGGTGGCGTACCGCTTGCGCAAACGCATTGCCCACACCGGCGCGCAGTTGGTGACCTTGCGCGGTCTCGGCTATTTGCTGAGAGCGCAGGCATGAAAAAGCCGAGCTCGCTGCGCCAGCAGCTGATTCTGGGCATCCTGCTGCCGGTGGGTCTGTTGATCGCCTTCAACTCCTACAGCCTCTACCACCAAGCGCTGCGTGCCGCCGACACCGCTTACGACCGCACGCTGCTGGCCACCGCCAAATCGGTCGGCGAGCTGTTGGAAGTGGCCTTGGACGGCAGCGGTCGGCCGGAGCTGCATGCCAACTTGCTGTACTCGGCGCTGGAGCCGTTCGAGGCCGACAACCGCAGCCGCATTTATTACCGGGTCAGCGGCTTTGCCGGCGAGATGGTGTCCGGCTTCGAGGACTTGCCGGCCTGGCGCGGCAAGCTGCCCGTGCAAGGACCCTACGCCGCCTTGGTCAGCTTTTACGACGACGACTATCGGGGCGAGCCGGTGCGGGTAGCGGTGCTCTTGCAACCGGTAGCCGGGACCGATGGCCAGGGCATGGCAACGATTCAGGTGGCCGAAACGCTGGAGCTGCGCCACACACTGGCGCGTCAGCTGCTGCTGGAAACGGTCTGGCGCCAAGTGCTGCTGTTGCTGGTCATCGTGCTGGTGGTGATTGTGGTGGTGCAGCGCGCCACCGGCCCGGTACGGCGTTTGTCCGAGCAATTGCGCAACCGCACCGAAGGTGATTTGTCCCCGGTGCTGGCACCCGATGCACCGCGCGAATGGCAGCCGCTGGTGGAGGCCACCAATCTGGTGGTGACGCGGCTGGCCCAGTTGCTGGAGCATCAAAAGCGTTTTGTGCGCGACGCCTCGCACCAGCTGAAGACGCCGCTGGCGGTCCTGAAGGTGCAGGTCCAATCGGCCCGGCAAGGGGATGTGGAACCGTTGCAAGCACTGGCCGAAATCGACGTGACAGTGACACGAGCGACCCAACTGGCCCACCAGATGCTGGCCCTTGCCAAGGTTCAGCAGTTGCATCACCAGCCCGAGGCCAGCCCGGTGCAGGACTGGGCCGAGGTGACGCGTGAAGTGGCGCTCGACTTGGCGCCGCTGATGGCCGAAAAACAGCTGGACTTTGACATCGCGACGGAGTCCGCAATGATCAGCAGCCACGAATGGAGTTTGCGGGAACTGACCCGCAATCTGCTCCACAACGCCGTCTTGCACACGCCCGCCGGTGGGCGCTTGACCATCACGCTGCGGGTCGCTGACAGGCAGGCGCAACTGACGATTGCAGACTCAGGCAATGGCCTGACGGCGCTGCAGCAAGGCCAACTCTTCCTGCCCTTTGCCACCGGCGACAGTCAAAAAGGTTCGGGTCTGGGCCTGTCGATTTGCCGCGAGATCGTGCGCTCGCTGGGCGGCAGCATTGCGCTGACGAACCGGATCGAGGCCGGCCGCATCACTGGATTGGATGCCTGCGTGCTGCTGCCGCTGGCGCAAATTTCGCTCGGGTAAGCGAAACTGCAGGTCATGACAGTCAATCAAACCGCCAGCATCGGCCTGCGCTTGGACAAATGGCTCTGGGCTGCACGCTTTTTCAAGACCCGCTCGCTGGCCGCCGAGGAGATCGGCAAGGGTCGGGTGCAAGTGAACGGGCAAGACGCCAAGGCGTCTCGCGAGCTCAAGCTTGGCGATCTGCTGCGGCTGCGCCAAGGCCAGGTCGAACGGGAAGTCTGGGTGCGCGGCTTGAGCCATTTGCGCGGCCCGGCACCGCAGGCGCAAGCGCTGTACGAGGAAACGCCAGAAAGCTTGGCCCAGCGCACTCGTGCCGCCGAACAGCGCCGCTTGGCGCCTGAGCCTGCGCAAACCATCACCCAGGGCCGACCGACGAAGCAAGACAGGCGGCGCTTGGCGGATTGGGATCGGCGCTCCAGCAGCACCGACCTAGACTAATTCGAGCGTCGCCGACAGCAGGCTTCGGAATTCCCCTCTTGAAATCATGGCACTGGCGTCCATATGGACGCCATCGCTTCTATTTGCATCATGAATACAGCCCAAACCACACCTGAAGAACCCACGATTCCCGTTGAAGTTGCGGCCCTCAGCGCCGAGGACAAACTGAAAGAACTGGAAGGCCGCGTAGCCGAAATGTCCGACGCTTATTTGCGCGCCAAAGCCGAGGCAGAGAACATCCGCCGTCGCGCCGACGAGGACATCTCCAAGGCCCGCAAATTCGCCGTCGAGTCCTTTGCGGAATCCATGCTGCCCGTGATGGACAGCATGGAAGCGGCAATTGCGCTGCCGGACGCCAAGGTCGAAACCGTGCTGGAAGGCGTTCACGCCACCAAGCGCCAACTGGCTGCTGCGCTGGAGCGCAACAAGGTGCTGGAGATCAATCCGCCCGCTGGCACCAAGTTCGACCCCCACCACCACCAAGCCATCTCGATGGTGCCGGCCGAGCAAGAAGCCAACACGGTCGTGATGGTGCTGCAGAAGGGTTACTCGATCGCCGATCGTGTCTTGCGCCCGGCCTTGGTGACGGTGGCGGCACCTCGCTAAGTAATACACGCTGCGGCCCCTTGAAAGGCCGTGGCCGAGCCACAGATTAGAGCTAGCACATAAACAAGCGGTGACAGAGCCTTACGGGCGGTACGTCATCCAAAGTCAAAATATTTTAGGAGTTGGACATGGGAAAGATCATCGGCATTGACTTGGGCACCACAAATTCGTGCGTGGCCGTCATGGAAGGCAACACGACGCGCGTGATCGAAAACGCTGAAGGCGCTCGCACCACGCCGTCCATCATTGCTTATCAAGAAGATGGCGAAATCCTGGTCGGTGCCTCGGCCAAGCGCCAAGCCGTCACCAACCCACGCAACACGCTGTACGCGGTGAAGCGCCTGATCGGCCGCAAGTTCACCGAAAAAGAAGTGCAGAAGGACATCAACCTGATGCCCTACACGATTGCTGCTGCCGACAACGGCGACGCCTGGGTAGAAGTGCGCGGCAAGAAG
>CANFYD010000358.1 GCA_947450745.1 Burkholderiales bacterium | reverse complement strand
TTATGACACCCGATTTCTGGCTCGCCGTAGCCCAGATCATCATGATCGACATCCTTTTGGGTGGCGATAACGCGGTCGTGATCGCGCTGGCTTGCCGCAAGCTGCCGCCCGCTCAACGCCGCTTGGGCATTCTGTGGGGCACGGCGGGCGCCATCGTGCTGCGCATCGTGCTGATCTTCTTTGCCTTGACCCTGCTGCAAGTGCCTTACCTGAAAATTGTCGGGGCCGCCTTGCTGCTCTGGATTGGTATCAAGCTCTTGATGCCCGAGGACGATGATGCGCACAACAACATCCAGGGCAGCGATCGCCTGTGGGCGGCGGTCAAGACCGTCATCGTAGCCGACTTCGTGATGAGTCTGGACAACGTGATCGCGATTGCCGGTGCCGCTGAATCGGCCGGTGACGGCAACGAGATGGTGCTGGTCGTGTTGGGCCTGCTGATTTCCGTGCCCATCATCGTCTGGGGCAGTCAACTGGTGATCAAGCTGATGGATCGCTTCCCGGCCGTGATCACTGCCGGTGCGATGTTGCTGGGCTGGATCGCCGGTTCGATGATCGTGGGCGACCCGGCATTGACCGAATGGATGCCGGTCGACAAGAAGGCTGGCCAAGCCGATCAGATCAGCAGCTGGGTGGGCTACAGCGCTGGTGTTGTTGGCGCACTGCTGGTGTTGCTGGTCGGACGCGGGCTGAAGGCTCGCCAAACGCGAGCCAGTGCGGCCTGAAACGGCTGACATGAGCAAGCAGCCCACCGGTTTTTGGCGGCGCTTGCTTGGTCTGGCACCCAAGCAAGCGCTGCCTGCTGTGGGCGTTTTGACAAAGCCGCTGGGTTCGCGTGATGCGTCCGCTGCTGCCGCAGTGGCGGGCGCTCTACCGGGCTCACCGGGCGCATTGCCGGGCTTACCGGGCTCACCGAGTTCAGGACCGGGTGCCGCACCCGGCGCCGCCCGCTATCAGCGTCAGCGGGAGCTGGGGCGCGGCTCGATGGGAGCCGTTTACTTGGCCACCGACACCCTGACGCAACGCCCGGTCGCCTTGAAAATGCTGGCCTTGCAGCGTGAGTTCTCGGCCGAAGACTTGATCGACGTGCGCCAGCGCTTCATGCGCGAAGCCAGCGCCGCCGGCCATCTGCAGCACCCGGACATCCTGCAAGTGCTGGACGCCGGCCAGGATGGCGCAGGCGGCGCAAGCGATGCTGGTTCTGGCGCTGAACAGGCCTGGATCGCGATGGAATATGTGCAGGGTCAGGACTTGAGCCACTGCACCCGGCCCGGCCAGTTGTTGCCGGTCACCGAAGTCTTGCAACTGGCCGTCCGCCTGGCGCGTGCACTCGACTACGCGCACCGTCAGGGCGTCGTGCACCGCGATATCAAGCCGGCCAATGTGATGTTCGACCGTGCAAGCGGCGTGCTCAAGGTGATGGACTTCGGCATCGCCCGCATCGCCGACGGCAGCCGTACCCGCACCGGCCTAGTCCTGGGCACGCCGTCCTTCATGTCGCCCGAACAACTGTCCGGCCTCAAGGTCGATGGCCGCAGCGATCTCTATTCGCTCGGCGTCATGCTCTATCAACTGCTGACCGGCCAATTGCCGCATCAGTCCGACTCGATGGCGGCGCTGATGTACGGCATTGCCAATCAGGCTCCGCCGGATGTGCGCCATTACCGCCCCGAGTTGCCGGAAGCGCTCGCCCTGGTGCTGGCGCTGGCGCTCGAAAAACGGCCCGAGTTGCGCTACGCCAATGGCGAGCAAATGGCGCAGGATCTGGCTGCTGTGCTGGCCGCTATGTTGGCCGCCCTGCCGTTTGTCGAGCCGGCCGCGATGCCTTCGCCAGTCCACGCTGCTGCGGCTCAAGCGGCCCAGCTGCCTGCAGCGTCTGAAAGCGAGGCCATTGGCGGTAAAGATCCGCACTTCGACACTCCTTTTGCGCAGACTCAGCGTTTGGACGCCTCTGAACCGGGGCAAAATTCGCCCCCTCAACCACCCCGACCTAAATCATGAGCTTGGAGTTTTTCAGCGCCACCGATGTCGGCCGCGCGCGCGACAACAACGAAGACTCGGTCGCTCTTGATGAGTCGGTCGGCTTGGCCGTGCTGGCCGACGGCATGGGGGGCTACAACGCCGGCGAGGTGGCCAGCCAGATGCTGACCAGCTTCATTTGCGCGGAGCTGGGCCGCTGGTTGAAGGAATCGGGTGGCAGCGCCCGCGCTGCAGATGTGCGGCGGGCAATGGACATCTGCGTGGACAACGCCAACCGCGCCATCTTCAATGCCGCCAACACCAACCCGCGTTATGCCGGCATGGGCACGACCTTGGTGTTGGGCGTGTTCCTGAACGAAGGCCTGCTGTTGGGTCATGTGGGCGATTCGCGCGCCTACCGTTTGCGTGGCGCGCAGCTGACCCAGATCAGCCGTGATCACTCCTTGCTGCAAGAGCAGATCGACGCCGGCTTGCTCACCCCCGAAGAAGCGGCCTATTCGAACAATAAAAACCTGGTGACACGGGCTGTCGGCGTGGAAGACGCGGTCATGCTGGAACTGCATCTGCATGAAGTCCAGCCCGGCGATGTTTACCTGCTTTGCTCCGACGGTCTGTCCGATATGCTGGACGACGCGACGCTGTGCCAGTTGCTGTTAAACCAACGTTCCTTGCCGCTGGCAGCCCAGGCGTTGATCGATGCGGCAAATGACATGGGTGGCCGGGATAATATTGCGGTCGTGCTGGTTCGCGCCGAAGGGCGTGCCAAGCCCGAAGGCCGTGCATGGTGGCCGTTCGGACGGCGCTGAGTCAGGCGGGGAGCTGTGCAAGAGCAGGGCGAGGGATCAGCTTTTTAGCTGATCCAAGCAACAAAATCAATGAACTGAGGTCAATACATGGGCAAGCTGGTGGTTTCGCTTGACGGGGTGGTGATCAAGGATGTGCAGCTGACGAAGGACAAGACGACCTTGGGTCGCCGGCCTTACAACGACATCGTGATCGACAATCTGGCGGTCAGCGGCGAGCATGCCGTGTTGCAGATGGTGGGCGGTGATGTCTTCATCGAGGATTTGAACTCGACCAACGGCACCTACATCAACGGCAAGGCGATCAAGAAGCAGTTGCTCGCCAACAGCGACATCGTTGAAATTGGCAAGTACAAGATCAAGTTCCTGCTGGACGAAAGCGGCGACTACGAAAAAACAATGATCTTGAAGCCCGGCTCGGCCCTACCTGCCGGCTTTGGCCTGCCGTCCTCCTTTTCCGGCTTGCCTGCGGCTGTCGCCACCTTGCCGGCCACCATCAAGGTGCTGAACGGTGCGGCGGCCGGCCGCGAGGTCAGCCTGACCAAGGTGGTCACCACCGTCGGCAAACCCGGCGTGCAGGTAGCCTCCATCACCAAGCGGCCAAGCGGTTATGTGTTCGCCCATGTCGAAGGTGCCGCCCGGCCCAGCGTCAACGGCGTGCCGCTGACCGGCGAGTCGATCCCGCTGAAGAACGGCGATGTGATCGAGCTGGCCGGCACCCAGATGCAGTTTGCTCACAGCTGAAAACCACCCACCGGGCCGCTGTGGCACAGTGGGTTGCCTGTGCAGCAAATCACGCACTTGCCGCCTGCTTGCAAGCGGGGCTGATTTGCCGGCCCAAAGCGGGACATCCTCCCTTGTGTTGATGGGCGGGATGCGTACATTGAGGGTTTTTGGCGCAGCTCCCCCCTGCGCGTGGCCTCTTTTGACCCCGAATCTTTCATGAACATACGCGTCCTGGGTTGCTCCGGTGCCATTGCAGCCGGTTTCAAGACGACTGCTTTTTTGCTCGGTGACGACGTGCTGATCGACGCCGGCACCGGCGTGGGCGACCTCTCGCTCGCGGCGCTGGCACGCATCGACCACATCCTCGTCAGCCACTCGCACTTGGACCATGTGCTGTCGATTCCACTGCTGGCCGATTCGGTGTTGCGCATGCGTGCCCAAGCGCAGCGTCCGCCGATCCAGGTCCATGCGCTGCCGCAGACGCTGGACGCCTTGCGCCGCCACATCTTCAACGGCGTCATCTGGCCCGACTTCACCCGCCTGCCCGACGCGCAGCACCCGGTGCTGAGCCTGCATCCGTTCGAAATCGGCCAGCGCTTGTCGGTGGCCGGCTACGAGATCGAGGTGTTGAGTGCCGCCCATTCGGTGCCCGCGGTCGGCTTTGCGGTCGATGGCGGCCCCGCCACCGGCCACGCGCATTGGGTTTTCACCGGTGACACCGGCCCCAACCCGGCGCTGTGGCTGCGCCTGGCCGAATTGAAGCTGTCCCACCTGGTGATCGAAACCGCCTTCAGCGACGAAGAACAACAGTTGGCGCGCATCAGCCAGCACCTCTGCCCCAGCGCGCTCGGCCGCGAGTTGGCGCATTTGAGCGGCAGCGTCGAAGTCCACATCACCCACATCAAGCCCGGCGAGCATGCCGCTGTCATGACCGAGGTGGCCGCCCTGGCCACCTCCCACCGCATCTCCGCGCTGCAAGCCGGGCAGGTGATGCAGTTCTGAGCTGCGCCGGGCCCAGGCCCTTCGGCTCCCGTGACAAGCGTCGGGCCGCCAACGGTCAAAAAATGTCACTTCGCACCCCTTGTGTCTTTTTACGCCGCCCGAAGTGACGGTTTTTGTCAGTCGGCCAGCCACTGAACGGTTCGAAGCGTGACATCCAGCACAAAAATATGGCCCC
>CANFYD010000357.1 GCA_947450745.1 Burkholderiales bacterium | reverse complement strand
TTCGACCTCGATGCCGGCATCCCGCAGCGCATCGATTTCCTCGCCCCCACGGCCGAACATGAAGGGGTCGCCGCCCTTCAGGCGCACGACGCGGGCGCCTGAGCGGGCCTCGCGAATCATCAGCTCATGGATGAAGCGCTGCTCGGTGGACACGCAGCCGCCGCGCTTGCCGACGTAGAGCACGCGGGCCGCCGGGTTGGCCAGCGCCAGCACGCGGTTGTCGATCAAATCGTCGCTGAGTATCACGTCGGCCGCTTGCAGGCGGCGCAGGGCGCGCAGCGTCAGCAGCTCCGGGTCGCCGGGGCCGGCACCGACCAAACTGACCGGGTGGATGGTGATCATGGCAATACCTCCAGAGCTTCGGTTTCAGGGGTTTCAGGGGTTTCAGCCACCATGCGACGCAAGGCCGGCAGGCAGGAGCCGCATTGCGTGCCGCAGCGCAGCGCGGCTTGCAGCGTTTGCAAGCGCTGGCCGGCAGCGCCGCTGCAGGCCTTCAACTGTTTGACGATGGCGTCTTGTGACACGTCAAAGCAATTGCAGACTTGCGGGCTGCGCGGGGCCAGGTCTTGCGGTGCGCCGGCTTCCGGGGCCAGCAGACGCCGGCCATGCGGGGCCACCGGGGCGGCATCGCGCCAGAGCTGTTGCAGCCAAGCTCCATTACCGGACTCAGCGGACTCAGCGGCCTCGCCGACCCGCAACATCGCTTGCAGCCTTGCGTCGGGGCCGACGCCGTCCAACAACAGCAAACGCGCCCGACCTCGCTTGGCATCGGCATAGCGCAGCAGGTTGACGCCCTGCAAATGCAGCACAGCAGCAAAGCGTTGAATCAGGGCCGGTGCCAGCGGCTCGGCGCTGGCCCCTTCAAACGACCAGCCTTCCAAGCCCAATCCCGCCCCGCCAGCCACCGGCACGCAATGGGCATAGTCCAGCTCGGCCATCAGCGCGCGCAAGCGCAGGCCCAGCTCGGCGCTGTCGGCCGGCGCAACCCAAGCCGCTGCGCTGATGCGCCAGGGCAGCTCCAGCCGCTTGATGTCGACGGCCGCAAATTTCAGTTCGGGTTGTTTCGAGTCCGGGCAAAAAACCGGCTGGGTCAAGGCGTTGACGCCCAACATCGGCAGGCCGTCTTCAGCGCGGCCGGAGATGAATTCTTGCCCCCAGTGCATGGCCAGGTCGGCCTGCGCCGGGCCGACCGACGCATCGCCCTGCACGGTCACCGTCAGCTGGCCACGGCGGGAGCGCACGCGCACCAGGTCGCCGTCCTTCAAGCCCCGGCGCGGCATGTCTTGCGGGCGCATGCGCAACAGCGGCGCGGCTTCATGGCCGAACAAACGGCTGACCACGCCGCTGCGGCTCATGCCATGCCATTGATCGCGCAAGCGGCCGGTGCTCAGGCCGAACGGGTAGCGCGCATCGGCCTGCTCGGCGGTGGCGCGGTACGGTTTACTGATGAAGCGAGCGCGGCCATCAGGGGTGGCGAAATGGCCGTCTGCATACAAACGCGTCACGCCGGTGCTGGCACCTGCCGGGAACGGCCATTGCTGCGGGCCGGCGCTGTCGAGCAAGGCATAGGTGAGGCCGCCGATGTCGAGGTCGCGGCCACGCGTAGCCGCGCGGTGCTCCAGCCACAGCGCTTCGCTCGACGGGAAGTCGAACAGGCTGGGCCGGCCCGGGCGCAACAGCGGCTCCAGGGCCTGCGCCACATCGCGGACGATTTGCCAATCGGCGCGGGCCTCGTCGGGCGGCGTGATGGCCGCCCGCACGCGGCTGATGCGGCGCTCGCTGTTCGTCACCGTGCCTTCTTTTTCGCCCCAAGTGGCGGCCGGCAGGATCACGTCGGCATAGGCCGCCGTGGCGGTGCCGGCAAATGATTCCTGCAAGATGACCAGCTCGCAACGCTGCAACGCCCGCCGCACCAGCGCCTGGTCGGGCAGCGACTGCGCCGGGTTGGTGCAAGCAATCCAGAGCACCTTGATCTCGCCCCGCGCGGCGGCTTCGAACAGCTCGACCGCCGTCTTGCCCGGCACGCTGGGAAGCGCATCCACGCCCCACAAGGCGGCGATCTCGGCGCGGTGGGTGGCGTCGTTCGGGTCGCGGTGGCCGGGCAGCAAGGTCGCCATGCCGCCCACTTCACGCCCGCCCATCGCATTCGGCTGGCCGGTCAAGGAGAACGGCCCAGCGCCGGCACGGCCGATTTGCCCGGTGGCCAGGTGCAGGTTGATCAGCGCGGTGTTTTTGGCCGCACCGCTGCTGCTTTGATTCAAGCCCTGGCAATACAGCGACAGCGTGGCGGGCGACTGGGCAAACCACTGCGCGGCCTGCAGCAGGTCGGCTTCCGTGATCCCGCAAATACGGGCGGCCTCACGCGGCGGCATGTCGCGCACCAGCGTCTTCAAGGCCTCGAAGCCGGCGGTGTGGGCATTGATGAAGGCCGTGTCGAGCGCGCCGTCCCAGATGATGGCGTGCAGCAGGCCGTGGCACAGCGCCACGTCGGTGCCGGGCAGGATTTGCAGATGCAGGTCGGCGAACTCGGCGCTCTCGGTGCGGCGCGGGTCGACGACGATGATCTTCATCGCCGGCTTGGCGGCTTTGGCGGCCTCCAGGCGGCGGAACAGAATCGGGTGGGCCCAGGCCGGGTTGGCCCCGGTGATAAAGACGCAATCGGCGTGGTCCAGGTCTTCATAGCAGGTCGGCGGCGCGTCGGCCCCCAGGCTTTGCTTGTAGCCGACCACCGCCGAGCTCATGCACAGGCGCGAGTTGCTGTCGATGTTGTTGGTGCCGATCAAGCCGCGCGCCAGCTTGTTGAAGGCGTGGTAATCCTCGGTCAGCAATTGGCCGGAGATGTAGAAGCCGACCGCATCCGGCCCATGCTCGGCCACCACCGCCGCCAGCCGCTCGGCCAGGCGGGTGTTGGTGTCGTCCCAGCTGGTCGCTTGCAGCAGCGCACCACGCTCGGGTGCCCAGGCCGGTTGCAGCAAGCGCCGGGTCTGCAGCACCACCGGCGAGGCGGTCAGATGCAGCGTCGAGCCCTTGCTGCAGAGCCGGCCAAAGTTGGCCGGATGATCCGGGTCGCCGCGCACACCGGTGATCGCGCCGGCGTCGCTTTCGATGATGACTCCGCAGCCAACGCCGCAGTAGGGGCAAGTGCTGCGCGTGTCCATAGTGTCAGCAAGCCTTGGCGCAAGGGCCGGCTTTGAGCGGCTCGAAGTCGGTGCCGACGCTGGCCAGCTCCAGCTCGTTCAGCCAGACCTGCCCGGCCTCGATCTTGACGCTGAACTTGGCCGTGCAGCCTTCGTCCGGCGCGTGGGCCTGGCCGGAGTCGAGCGCAATCGTCCAGTTGTGCATGGGGCAGGCCACAGCGCGGCCGAAGACGATGCCCTGGCTGAGCGGCCCGCCCTTGTGCGGGCAGCGGTCCAGCAGGGCAAAAACGTCGTCGTCAGCGGTGCGGAACAGCGCCACTTGCGGGCCTTTGATTCGTTGCACGCGGCGCGAACCCAGCACGGGGATGTCGGTCACGGCGCAGATCATTTTCCAGTCAGTCATCTCAGTTTCTCCAGCTCACAGCGCTTCGAATTGACGCAGATCGACCTTGGCCTGGTCGAAGTCGAACCACGGATCGGGCTCGCCATCGAGCGCGAACTGCAGTTGCGCCCACAGCGTGCGGCGGCCTTCGTGGTCGTCCAGGATCTTCTTTTTCACATAGTCCAGGCCGACGCGGGACACGTAATGCACGGTCCGCTCCAGATACCAGCCCTCGGTGCGGTAGAGCTGCATGAAGGCGCCGGTGTACTCCAGCACTTCTTCGGACGTCTTCAGCTTGGTGAAGAAATGCGCGACCTCGGTCTTTATGCCGCCGTTGCCGGCCACGTACATTTCCCAGCCGCTGTCGACCCCGATGATGCCGACGTCCTTGATGCCGGCTTCGGCGCAATTGCGTGGGCAACCGGACACCGCGAACTTGACCTTGTGCGGGGCATACATGCGCCACATCGCGCGCTCCAGGTCCTTGCCCATCTGGGTCGAATCCTGCGTGCCCATGCGGCACCACTCGGAGCCGACGCAGGTCTTGACCGTGCGCAGCGCCTTGGCGTAGGCGTGGCCGGACGGCATGCCGATGTCCTTCCAGATGCCGACCAGGTCTTCCTTCTTGACGCCGAGCAGGTCGATGCGCTGGCCGCCGGTGACCTTGATGGTCGGGACCTTGTATTTGTCGGCCGCGTTGGCGATGCGGCGCAACTCGTCGGCCGTGGTTTCACCGCCCCACATGCGCGGGATCACGCTGTAGGTGCCGTCCTTCTGGATGTTGGCGTGGCTGCGCTCGTTGATGAAATGGCTCTGCGGATCGTCCTTCGCTTCCTTGGGCCAGGTGCTGATCAGGTAGTAGTTGAGCGCCGGCCGGCACGACGAGCAGCCGTTGGGCGTGCGCCAGGACAGCGCGCGCTGGATGTCGGCGATCGTCAGCAGGTGCAGCTGCCGTATCGCGTCGCGCACGTCGCCGTGCGAGTGGTCGGTGCAGCCGCACATCGCCTTGGTCCGCGGCGTGGCCGAGTAGTCGCCGCCGGCCGTCGCCATGATGATCTGCTCCACCAGCCCGGTGCACGAGCCGCACGACGCGCTCGCCTTGGTGTGCTTGCGCACGTCGTCCAGCGTGAACAGGCCCTTGTCCTTGATCGCCTTGCAGATCGTGCCCTTGGTCACGCCGTTGCAGCCGCAGAC
>CANFYD010000356.1 GCA_947450745.1 Burkholderiales bacterium | reverse complement strand
GGCATGATCAACGGCCGCCTGGCCTTCAGCTTCAGCCAGGACTTCACCGTTTTTGGCTGCGCCCTGAGCGAATCGCATGCGGAAAAATTCTGCAAGGTGATGGACCAGGCGATGAAGGTCGGCGCACCGGTGATTGGCCTGAACGATTCCGGCGGCGCGCGCATCCAGGAGGGCGTGGCCTCGCTCGGCGGTTATGCGGACGTGTTCCAGAAAAACGTACTGGCCTCGGGCGTGATCCCGCAGATCAGCATGATCATGGGTCCGTGTGCTGGCGGCGCGGTTTACTCACCGGCGATGACGGACTTCATCTTCATGGTGAAGGACAGCAGCTATATGTTCGTCACCGGCCCCGAGGTGGTGAAGACCGTGACGCATGAGGAAGTGACGGCGGAGGAGCTGGGTGGTGCGGCCACCCACACAAGCAAGAGCGGCGTGGCCGACCTGGCCTTCGACAACGATGTTGAAGCGATCCTGATGTTGCGGCGCTTCTTCAACTATCTGCCGTTGAACAACCGCGCCGGTGCGCCAACGCGCCCCAGCGGCGACCCGGGCAACCGCCTCGATTACTCGCTCGACACCCTGGTGCCGGACAACGCCAACAAGCCCTACGACATGAAGGAGCTGTTGCTCAAGGTGGTCGACGACGGCGACTTCTTCGAGCTGCAGCCGGAATACGCCAAGAACATCATCACCGGCTTTGCCCGCATGGAAGGGCAGACGGTCGGTATCGTGGCCAACCAGCCGCTCGTGCTGGCCGGCTGTCTGGATATCAAGAGCTCCATCAAGGCGGCGCGCTTTGTGCGCTTTTGCGATGCCTTCAGCATTCCGGTGCTGACCTTTGTCGATGTGCCCGGCTTCATGCCCGGCACCAGCCAAGAGTACGGCGGCATCATCAAACACGGCGCCAAGCTGCTCTATGCCTACGCCGAGTGCACGGTGCCCAAGGTCACGGTGATCACCCGCAAGGCTTATGGCGGCGCGTATGACGTGATGTCGTCCAAGCATTTGCGCGGCGACGTCAACTTCGCTTGGCCCAATGCCGAGATCGCGGTGATGGGAGCCAAGGGCGCGGTGGAAATCATCTTCCGCGAGGACAAGGGCAACCCGGAAAAGCTCGCCGCCAAAGAGGCCGAGTACAAAGCTCGCTTTGCCAACCCCTTTGTAGCGGGCGCTCGCGGCTTCATCGACGACGTGATCCAGCCGCATGAGACTCGCAAACGCATTTGCCGCTCGCTGTCCATGCTGAAGGACAAGAAGCTCGAAAACCCGTGGCGCAAGCACGGCAACATTCCGCTGTGATGCCATCAGGAGACAAGAACATGTTCACAAAAATACTGATCGCCAATCGCGGGGAAAACGGCAGCGCAGCAGCCGTTTCGGCGCAGCCAAATTGCGTGTTGCGCGCAGCGCAAGCAGGCGAGTTCACCCCGGGAGCCCACCATGTTTAACAAGATCCTTATTGCCAACCGGGGTGAAATCGCCTGCCGGATCATCAAGACTGCCCAGAAAATGGGCATCAAAACAGTCGCCGTCTATTCGGAAGCCGACAAGGACGCGCGCCATGTGGAACTGGCCGATGAGTCGGTGCTGCTCGGTCCTGCGGCCAGCCGCGAGTCCTATCTGGTGGTCGACAAGATCATCGCGGCAGCCAAGCAGACCGGCGCGCAGGCGATTCACCCCGGCTACGGTTTCTTGAGCGAGAACGCCGCCTTTGCCCAGCGCGTCGAGGAAGAAGGCTTGATCTTCATCGGCCCCAAACACGCGTCCATCGCGGCGATGGGCGACAAGATCGCGTCGAAGAAGTTGGCCAAGGCGGCCAACGTCAGCACCATCCCGGGCCACAACGAGCCGATCTTGTCGGCCGAAGAGGCGGTGGGGATTGCCCAAGGCATAGGCTATCCGGTCATGATCAAGGCCAGCGCCGGCGGCGGCGGCAAGGGCTTGCGGGTCGCCTTCAACGACAAGGAATGCTTCGAAGGCTTTACATCCTGCCGCAACGAGGCGCGCAACAGTTTTGGCGATGACCGCGTCTTCATCGAGAAGTTCGTCGAGGAGCCGCGCCACATTGAAATCCAGGTGCTGGGCGACAGCCAAGGCCACATCGTCTACTTGCATGAGCGCGAATGCTCGATCCAGCGCCGCCACCAGAAGGTGATTGAAGAGGCCCCGTCGCCCTTCATCAGCGAAGCCACACGCCAAGCGATGGGCGCGCAAGCGGTGGCTTTGGCTCAAGCTGTCAACTACCAAAGTGCCGGGACGGTCGAATTCGTTGTCGGCAAGGACCAGAGCTTTTACTTTCTGGAGATGAACACCCGGCTGCAGGTTGAGCATCCGGTGACCGAATGCATCACCGGCGTCGACTTGGTCGAGCAGATGATCCGCGTTGCCGCCGGCCTGCCGCTGGACTTTGTGCAAGCCGACATCAAGCGCGACGGCTGGGCGATGGAATGCCGCATCAACGCCGAAGACCCGTTCCGCAACTTCCTGCCGTCGACCGGCCGCTTGGTCAAGTACCAGCCGCCGCTGACGACGATGGAGTCGGCCTCGCCCGAGCGTTACGGCGTGCGCGTGGACACCGGCGTCTACGAGGGCGGCGAGATCCCGATGTTCTACGACTCGATGATTGCCAAGCTGATCGTGCACGGCAAAGACCGGCTGGACGCGATTGCCAAGATGCGCGAGGCGCTCAATGGCTTCGTGATTCGCGGCATCTCCAGCAACATCCCGTTCCAGGCGGCGCTGTTGGCTCATCCTGATTTCGTCTCCGGCGACTTCAATACCGGCTTCATTGCCCAGCATTACGGCAGCGGCTTCCGGGCCGAAGACGTGCCGCATGAAGACCCTTTGTTCCTGGTCGCGCTGGCTGCCTTCATCCGGCGCAAAACACGCGAACGGGCCGCCGGCATCAGCGGTCAGTTGCGCGGTCATGAAGTGCTGCTGGAGCGCGATTTTGTCGCTGTAGTCAGCCACGGCGAGGGTAAATTCGAGCGCCACGCGCTGCAAGTGTCGGAATATGCAGGCCTGATTGGGCAAGCGACCGTCACCGTGGGCAGCCAGGTGTTCAAGATCGAATGCCTGTCGCGCTTGAATGACATCCGCTTGGTCGGCACCGTCAATGGCCGGCCGTTCTGCGCCCAAGCCGAACGCGGCGCGGCCAAGAACCCGCTGGCCTACCGCTTGTCCAACAACGGTTTTGCCATCGAGGTGACGCTGCTGTCGCCGCGCGCGGCCGAGCTGCATGCCTTGATGCCGTTCAAGGCACCGCCGGACACCAGCAAGTTCTTGCTCTCGCCGATGCCGGGCTTGTTGGTGAACATCGCCGCACAAGTGGGCCAAGTCGTGCAAGCCGGCGAGCGCTTGGCCGTCATCGAGGCGATGAAGATGGAAAACATTTTGCTCGCCACCCAAGACGTCAAGATTGCCGAGGTGTTGGCCAAGACCGGCGAAAGCCTGTCGGTCGATCAACCGATCCTGCGTTTCGAGTGAGGTGATCTGATGAGCAAACCGTACAAAATCCTCGGCATCCAGCAGATTGCCATCGGCGGGACCGACAAAGCCCGGTTGCGCAAGCTCTGGGTCGATGTGCTGGGCCTGACCGTGACCGGCAACTTCGTGTCCGAGCGCGAGAACGTGGATGAAGACATCTGCGCGATCGGCAGCGGCCCGCACAAGATCGAAGTCGATCTGATGCAACCGCTGGACCTGGACAAAAAGCCGGCCGTCCACACCACCCCGCTGAACCATGTGGGGCTGTGGGTGGACGACCTGCCCAAGGCGGTCGAGTGGATGACGGCCAACGGCGTGCGCTTCGCCCCCGGCGGCATCCGCAAGGGCGCCGCCGGCTTCGACATCTGCTTCATCCACCCGAAGAGCAACGACGAATTCCCGATTGCCGGTGAGGGCGTGCTGATCGAGCTGGTGCAAGCTCCGCCCGACATCGTCGCCGCCTTGGGTTGAGGGTTCGGAGCACTGAAGGGGCTGTCTCGGCCTCGTTTCTCAGCCCTCCATCCTTCGCGATTGGCGATATCTCAATTGCCATAAGCGGTAGTTGAGGTTTTGGTGCGAAGGGTAAAGTCGGGCCTTGACCATGCGACTCGACCTCACCAGCCTCAACCTTGTCCTCGCCATCGAGCAAACGCGCTCGATCACGTCTGGGGCCAAGCGTGAGCATCTGGCCCTGGCGGCGGCGTCGAAGCGGCTGTCCGATCTTGAGTCGCGGCTCGGCGTGCAGCTGTTCGAGCGGCGCGCTCGTGGCGTCGAGCCGACCGAGGCTTGCCGGGCGCTGGTGCGCCACATCCGTTCGCTGCATGCGTCGCTGTACGCGCTGGAAAGCGAAGTGGCGGAGTTTGCGCATGGCATCAAGGGCCATTTGCGTATTGCCGCCAATGCCGGCTCGATTGCCGAATGTTTGCCTGCCGACCTGGCGGCCTTTTCCAAAGCCCATGCGCAGATTCGCATCAGCCTGGAAGACCTGACCAGCGCCGAAGTGCAGGCCGCCGTCGCCGACGGGCGCGCCGATGTCGGCGTGTTCACCACACCGCTGCTGGACAACCGCTTGCAGTCGTGGGTCTATCGCCAGGCCCGGCTGGGCGTGTTGGTGCCGTTCCTTCACCCGCTGGCCGAGCGAGGCGTGGTGACCTTCACCGACCTGCTGGACTACGACCTGGTCGGCCTGCACGCGGGGGCCGCTGCGCAAGAACTTATGCGCGAACAGGCGCTGGCACGAGGCCGCACGT
>CANFYD010000355.1 GCA_947450745.1 Burkholderiales bacterium | reverse complement strand
GTGCCTGACCAGGTACCCCTGCTCTGGCACCAACTGACTAAAAAATTCCAAACCAGCCACCGGCTGGTTTGGTTCTTGCATATCAAGAATTTTCAAAACGCCGCCCGGCATTGCCTGCGCGGCTTCACTACTTTTAAAGGGGGCCGCGGTGGCAACTTGGGAATGGCAGGTGTTCTGCAAGGACACCATCGACGGCGAGGTCATACCCAGCTGTTTCGGCAAGGGGGGCAGCGTCACCTATCTGGACTGGATGCTGTCGGCCTGGGGCTGGACGCTGAGCGTGTCCTTGCTGGCCCTGGTGGTGGCGCTGCTGCTCGGGGCCTTGATGGGTATTTTGCGCACCACGCCGTCCAAGACCCTGGTCTTCATCGGCGACGCGTGGACCGAGTTGTTCCGCAACGTCCCGTTGTTGGTGCAGGTTTTCCTTTGGTATCACGTGTTGCCGTCGATTTTTTTGTCGCTGCGCGCCGTGCCCAGCTTTGTGCTGGTCGTGTTTGCGCTGGGCTTCTTCACCTCGGCACGGATTGCCGAGCAGGTCAGGGCCGGCATCCAGAGCCTGCCCAAGGGTCAGCGCTACGCCGGCTTGGCCATGGGCTTGACACTGCCGCAGACCTATCGCTATGTGCTGCTGCCGATGGCGTTTCGCATCATCATCCCGCCGCTCACCAGTGAGAGCATGAACATCATCAAGAATTCGTCGGTGGCTTTTGCCGTCAGCATTGCCGAACTGACCATGTTCGCCATGCAGGCGCAAGAAGAAACCTCGCGCGGCATCGAAATTTATCTGGGCGTGACCGGGCTGTACT
This sequence comes from Burkholderiales bacterium, assembly GCA_947450745.1. Classification (GTDB taxonomy): domain Bacteria; phylum Pseudomonadota; class Gammaproteobacteria; order Burkholderiales; family Burkholderiaceae_C; genus Paucibacter_A. The sequence goes on along the minus strand of CANFYD010000355.1, from coordinate 3,937 downwards.
TCATCTCGGCCTTTATCGTGAACCGCTTGGCGGTGGTGATTGAACGCCGCGTGCAAGTGCCCGGCATGGCAGGGGGTGGCAAATGAATCTCGACTTCGCCTTCCTTAGCTGGGACGTCGCGTCCAGCTTCATCCTCAAGGGCCTGATCTTTTCGGTGCGCCTGACGCTGATTGCCACCTTCCTGGGTATCGTGCTGGGCACGCTGCTGGCGCTGATGCGCTTGTCCGGCAAGAAGTGGCTGGTGGTGCCGGCGGCGTTCTACGTCGACACCTTGCGCTCGATCCCGCTGGTGATGGTGATCCTGTGGTTCTTCCTGCTGATTCCGGCGGCGTTTTACGGCGTCATCGGTGGCGAGTGGGGCAGCAACAACCGCACCGAGCTGTCGGCCATCATCACCTTCACCGTGTTCGAAGCCGCGTACTTTTCGGAGATCATGCGGGCCGGCATCCAGTCGGTGCCCAAAGGTCAGGTCAACGCCGGTTATGCAGTCGGCATGAATTACCGTCAGGCGATGCAGTTGGTCGTGTTGCCCCAGGCCTTCCGCAATATGCTGCCGGTGCTGATGACGCAGACCATCATCTTGTTCCAGGACACCTCGCTGGTCTACGCCATCGGGGCCTACGACCTGTTGAAGGGTTTCGAGATTGCCGGCAAGAACTTCAACCGCCCGGTCGAAACCTATTTGGCGGCCACCGTCGTCTATTTCGTCATTTGTTTCAGCCTGTCGATGCTGGTGCGTCGCTTGCAGAAAAAAATCGCCATCATTCGCTAAGAGCTCAAGCCATGATTGAAATCAAGAATATTTCCAAGTGGTACGGCAAGTTCCAAGTGCTGACCGATTGCTCCACCAATATCAAGAAAGGCGAGGTGGTGGTGGTGTGCGGGCCGTCCGGTTCCGGCAAGTCCACGCTGATCAAGACCGTCAACGCGCTGGAGCCGTTCCAGAAGGGCGACATCATCGTGGACGGCATCTCGCTCGCCGACCCCAAAACCGACCTGCCCAAACTGCGTGCCCGTGTCGGCATGGTGTTCCAGCATTTCGAGCTGTTCCCGCATCTGAGCGTGACCGAGAACCTGACGATTGCGCAGATCAAGGTCTTGGGCCGCAGCGCCGACGACGCCAAGCAGCGCGGCTTGAAGATGCTGGACCGCGTCGGCCTGATCGCCCAGAAGGACAAGTTCCCCGGTCAGCTCTCCGGTGGCCAACAACAGCGCGTGGCGATTGCCCGCGCGCTGTCGATGGACCCGATCGTGATGCTGTTCGACGAGCCCACCTCGGCGCTCGACCCCGAGATGGTCGGCGAAGTGCTGGACGTGATGGTCAAGCTGGCCGAGGAGGGCATGACGATGATGTGCGTCTCCCACGAGATGGGTTTCGCCAAGAAAGTCAGCCACCGCGTCATCTTCATGGACGCCGGCAAGATCGTCGAAGACTGCCCCCGCGACGACTTCTTCGGCAAGCCCGACGAGCGCTCACCGCGCGCGAAGGAGTTTTTGGCGAAGATATTGCAACATTGAGTCTTTGTGGGTCAGACCGCCGCTGTACCCAGCAAGCTCTGACCCCAACTGACTAAGCGGGTTTTTGTGGGTCAGACCGCAGCTGTACTCAGCAAGCTCTGACCCCAACTGTTTAAGCGGGTTCTTGTGGGTCAGACCGCCGCCGCCAGAGCGCTTGCAAGCGCTCTGTCCTTCGCCAGCCACAACGCAGCACGCAGGTGCCACCAGGGGCCTGAATTGCTAATGAAAAACAAAACTTTTCGCATGACGAAACGCTGCTGGGGCTGCGGCCATCGGGCGCGTCCTGCCACTCATGTCACTCGGCTGCGCCTCCTTCTTGACTTCGCTGCAGGACACACCCAATGGCCTTGCTGAACGAGCACCTGCGTCCGCCTCGATAAAGAAACGCAGAGCCGAAGGATTAGCGCGGTGGGGCGTTTTGCGGAGGTCAAGAAGGGAGACCGTGACCCTAGGTCACGTCGGAATGACACGAAGCAAAACGCCCCGCCGGGCTGATCCCGCGAGCCCGCCGTTTCTCCGCGAACGCCAGGTGCCACCAGGGTCTGAATTGATCTCAGCCGTCTCCGCAGTTTCAAGGCTCGATAGCCGCCCCGATGACCGTTTCGCCGCCGGCGATCGTGCCGATCAAGGTCGCTTTGCCGCTGCGCAGGTCAATCCGGTACCAGGTGGACTTGCCGCTGCGGCTGATCGCCGAGTAGGCGGTGTTCGACAGGTCTGAAATGTCCAGCGTGGCCTGCTCGAAACTACCCAGGCCGAGCGAGCCGACCGTGTAGAGCCGGCCGGTATTTGGCGAAACCATCGGGGCCACGCCCTCGCGCGTGCCCTGGTGCAGCAGCGCACCCAGCTTGCCGTCGAGCGCGAAGTTGGTGGTGATTTTCTCGTTGTCCTTGTTGTAGGTGTAGCCTGCCGCCACGACGAACGGTGCTTTGCCCGCGTTCACATCGCTGGCGTCAAAGGCCAGTCGGCCGTCGAACTGCACGCCCGGCACGGCGGCGTCGCCATCGACGACGGCTCCGGTGTCCGGGTGCAGGCGCAGGTTGTAGCCGCTGGTGTTGACGACGCGGATGCGATCGACGGTCGGGTTGAAGTCAAACCCCCATTCGGTCGCGCCGTCGTGGGGCAGCGCCGAGGGCTGGCCGATCATGCTGGCTTTGGCGTCGGCGACATTGATGCGGTAGAGCTGGCCGCTGGCACCCAGGGCGTACAGCTGGCCCTTGGCGACCCGGTAGTCGAGGCCCAGCAGGCGTTCTTGCTCAATGAGGCCGGTGATCGCCTTGCTGCTGAGGATTTTCTGCGGCTGGCCGGCGTTGAACTGAATCAGTCGGTTGGCGCTGGTGACGGCGGTGATCATCTCCTTGGCTGGCGGTCCTAGCGGCTCCGTAGTCGCGCAGGCGGCGAGCAGGGCGGCGGCTGAAAGGCTCAGGGCGAGGGTGTTGCTGCGGTGCATGGGGTTCTCCGAAGTTTGGGCTTGAATGACGCATCGATTGTTCTTGGCTTGCCCTTCATTTGTTGGCTGAAATACGCTGTCGCAGCCCGGCTTTTCCCGCCTAAGGCCGGTGCGACAATGCCGTCCCATGAGCAGCCCAGCACCCCTTCCCGTGACCTTTCCCGCACCCCTTGCCGTCACCTCGTCCCTGACCCTCACCCGCCCGGACGACTGGCATTTGCATCTGCGTGACGACGCCGCGATGGCCAGCGTGTTGCCCTACACCGCCAACCAGTTCGCGCGTGCGGTGGTGATGCCCAATCTGCGCCCGCCGGTCACCACCGCTGCGCAGGCAATAGCCTACCGCGAGCGCATCCTGGCGGCCGTGCCCGAAGGCGTCAGCTTCGAGCCGCTGATGACGCTGTATTTGACCGACCTGACGCCGGTGGATGAGATCCAGCGGGCCAAGGACGCCGGCGTGGTGGCACTGAAGCTCTACCCGGCCGGTGCCACGACCAACAGCGATGCCGGTGTGACCGATATCCGCAAGACCTACAAGACGCTGGAAGCGATGCAACGCGCCGGCTTGCTGCTGCTGGTGCATGGCGAGGTGACCGACCCCGACATCGACATCTTCGACCGCGAGGCGGTGTTCATCGACCGGGTGATGCAGCCGCTGCGCCGCGACATGCCCGAGCTGAAGGTTGTGTTCGAGCACATCACCACCCGTGAAGCGGCTCAATATGTGGCGTCGGCCGATGCTTTTACTGCCGCCACGCTGACGCCGCAGCATTTGCTCTACAACCGCAATGCCATTTTCACCGGCGGCCTGCGCCCGCATTACTACTGTCTGCCGGTGCTCAAGCGCGAGGTGCATCGGCTGGCGCTGATCGAAGCCGCCACGTCGGGCAGTGCCAAGTTCTTCCTGGGGACCGATAGCGCGCCGCATGCCGCCGAGTTGAAAGAAAACTCCGTCTGCGGAGCCGGCTGCTT
>CANFYD010000354.1 GCA_947450745.1 Burkholderiales bacterium | reverse complement strand
GGGTGTAGTTGCTGGGCGGTAGCGCTTGGCCTTGCTCGTCGTGGCCGCGCGCGCGGCTGGCGTGCAGCGCCGGGGTCAACACAAAGCCGCTGTGCTGCATGGCCAGCGGGGTGAACAGTTGCTGCGCGGCCAGCGCTTGCAGTGGCAGGCCGGTCAAATGCTCCAGCACTCGCTGCAAATAGAAATAGCCCTCACCCGAATAGCCAAAGCGCTGACCGGGAATGCTGGCGATGCGCAGCGAGCCGCTCAGCTCATCGGCCGCGCTGCGCCAGTTGGGCAGGCCAGCGCGGTGCGTCAGCAGCAGGCGGGCGGTGATCAAGGCCTGCCAGGGCTGGGCCGGCTTGAACAGCTCAGTGGGCAGGTAGTGCAAGACCGGCCGGTCCAGGTCGAGCCGCCCGGCTTGCACCTGCTGCAGCACCAAATAGGCGAACAGCGGTTTGCTCATCGACGCGGCTTCAAACACGGTGTCGGCGCTGACGGGCTCCGGCTGGCCGGCCGCCCGCACGCCGAACTGTGCGCTCCAGGCCGGCAAGCCGTCGCGCAGCAAGACGATTGCCGCGCCGGGTATGTGCAGCTCCGCCAGCAGCTCAGGCAGTTGGCGGTTCAGCCAGGCGGTGCGGCGCTGCCAAGCCAGCTCGTCTGCCAGGTCGGGGGCCGGACAGCCATCGGACTGGGCAGCCAACGTCAAACTCCCCATCAAACCGCCGAGCCAGCGCAGCGCCGCCCGGCGATCCAGTGCTTCAGCGGAACTGATATTGCGCACTGACGTAGCCAAAGCGGCCGCGCGGGTCGGTGTAGCTGGGGTCGTAGCCGGAGATGAAGAAATAAGCCTGGTTCGAGTAGGGCGGGGCGGTATCGAGCAAGTTTTTCACGCCGGCCCGCAGTGTCAGCGCCTTGTTGACGCTCCAGCCGCCGCTCAGGTCCCAGAGCGAATAGGCCTTCACCTTGTTGGGCTCGACCACCGTGCCCGCGTTGGTGTCGATGGCCGAGTTCTGGTCGGTGTAGCCGCTGTAGAAGCTGTTGGTCAGGGCCAAGCCGACTGGGCCATGGGCCCAGTCCAGCGTCAAGCGGTGACGCCAGCGCTGCACCACGCCATTGGTGACGAACTTGCCCAGGTCGCTGACGAAATCGTCGCCAAAACCGGTCTGCTTCTCGGAGGTCAGCGCCAATGTGCCCAGCAAACGGGCCCCGAACTGCCCGACCGAGGTGTTGACCGGCTTCATTTCCAGCGTCAGGTCCAGGCCCGAGGCGCGCTGCTTGCCGCGATTCTCTTTTTGCAGCTCGATGAAGCAGATGGCCGAGTCTGCGGCGTCGTAGGAGCAGCCGGCCAAGCCTTGATCCTGGTTGTCGCGGTGCACCAGCGAGCCGTACTTATTCAGGTTGGCCAGGATCACATCGTCGCCAATCGTGCTGATCAGGTCGCGCTTTTCGATGTTCCAGTAGTCGAGGCCGACGCTCAGCTGCGGATGCGGCTCGAACACCAGACCGAGCGAAAACTGCTTGGAGCGCTCGGGCTTGAGCTTGGCATTGGCATAGGTGCGAGTCTCGAAGTTGTCGGCGCAGAAACCGAGGTCGTTGCCGTTCTCGGCCATGCAGACCGGGTCCGGTAGGGTGGCGGTGCTGCCGGTCTTGACCGGGCGGTACAGATCATTCAGCGACGGTGCGCGGAAGCCGGTGCCGGCCGAGGCGCGCAGCAGCAATTGCTTGAACGGTACATAGCGCAGGCCGATCTTGGGGTTGGTGGTCGAGCCGATCACGTCGTAATGGTCGTGGCGAAGCGCCAGCTGCAGCTCCAGCTCCTTGGTGATCGGTGCGTTCAGCTCGCCAAAAATGGCCCAAACGCGGCGCGAGTTGTCGGTGAACTGCGCGTCGCCCGGCGTCGGGTCGCCGACGATGTTGTCGGACAGCAGCAGCGTGCTGGCGGCCGATTGCGAGGCCTCGCGGCGCATTTCGGCGCCCAGTGCGATGGCCAAGTCACCGCCGTCGAGCTTGGTCAAGGCGCGCGTGCCCTTGACGTCGAACACATCCATCGTGCCGCGCGCCGAACGCACTTCCTGGTTGATCTGGTTGTTCTGCAAAAAGCTCAAACCGGCCGCCGACTGTGCGCCGAACGGGTTGATCAGGCCGCTGGCAAAGGCGTCCATCGTCTTGTCATACAGCAGGTAGCCGGCCACATCGCGGTCCGACACCTTGTTGACGCTGCGGGTCAGGGCCCAGTCGTAGTCCCAGGCACCGACCGTGCCGTTCATGCCGAGCACCACGCGGCTGCCGCTGCTGGTCAACTCGCTGGCGCGCTTGCCGGCGTCGAGCAAACGGGTGCGCACGGTGATGAGGCGGTCGTCCGGCAAAGCGTCACCCAGGCCGGTGGCGGCCAGCGCCGGGATCAGCGACACATCCATGTCGCCGTTGATGCGGTTCGAGGTGCCGACGTACCAACTCTTAGCTTGGGTCAGCGCGGCCTCGACGAAGAGCTGGTGCGCGCCCGGCAGTTGCAGCACGCCACGGCCCAAGAAGCCCATTTTCTCGGTCTTCGGGTAGAGCTCCACGTCGCGCATGTAGTCGTAAGTGCAGCCGTCCACGCCGCCGATGCCGGCTGGCAAATAAAGAGTGTGCGGAGCCTGGCAGGTCGGCACGCTGAGGTTGATCTGGCGGGTGGTGATGTCGCGGCCGTTGATCTGGAAGCCCTGATCCTGCAGGTAGTTGCGCTGGGCGCTGCTGAGCCGGATGTTGCCGGGGAAGGTGGCCGAGGACAGCAAATGGGGCAGGCGCTCGGGGATCTTCAAGTCACTGATGAAGTTGCGCTGCGAGGTGCTCAGGGCGTCGGTCTGCTGCACGTCGAAGACACCGAAGACATTGAAGCCGTCGCGCGCCAAGTCACCGGTGCCGCCGGCCAGCGACAGTGTGCGTTTGCCCGCGCCGCCCTCTTGCGTGCTGCCGACGTAGGCATCGATCTGCACGCCCTGGTAGTCCTTGCGGGTGATGAAGTTGATCACGCCGCCAATCGCATCGGTGCCGTAAATGGCCGAGGCACCGTCCAGCAGCACCTCGACGCGCTGGATGGCGGCCAGCGGAATGTTGTTCAGGTCCACCCCAGCGTCATCGCCGGGCGAGGCGAAATTGGCCATGCGCCGGCCGTTCAACAGCACCAGCGTCGAGGAGGTGCCCAGGCCACGCAGATTGGCCGAGTTGAAGCCCATCTGGTCCTTGTAGCCGCCGGTGCCGATGCTGACGCCGTCGGTCAAGCTGTTGCTGGCCGCACTCAGCGTGGCCATCAGCTCGGCGGCGGTGGTGACGCCGGACTTGATGATGTCGGCGCGGGTGATCACCTGCACCGGCAACGAGCCTTCATTCTCGATCCGCTTGATCGAGGAGCCGGTCACTTCCACCCGTTCGAGCTTGCGGGCTGCATCACTTTGCACTTGCGTCTGGGCCTTGGCCTGCAGGCCGGTCAGCAGCAGCAGCGAGGCCAGCGCGGTGATGCGCAGCGTGGCGGTACGGGTCGAAGCGGGCCTCAACTTGGCCGAAGACGGGGTGGATTTCATGGGCTCTTCCCTGTGTGGTTGTTGTGATTTTTGTGACCGGCAAGCGGGTCGGTCGGTCTGCGCTCGGGCCGCCGTGTGCGCTGCCGTGTGCGTTGCCGTGTGCGCTGCCGTCAGCTTCAGCAGGCACCGCGCCGTCCGTGATGCCGCGGCCATGCCCACCGAGTCTAAAAATGCCCGAGCGCGCGCCGACTGGGGGTTTACGCCTAAGTCGCGTTGGCGCAACTGATGGGTGTCCGCACGCGAGGTCTTCGGCGAACGGCTCCGAATTTGTGTTTGCGCCGGCCGGCTTGCACGGTTTTGGTGAGGCCGAGCCGGCCGTCGCGTCGACGTCGGCTACCATTCCATGGCCTCGCTGTCACCAAAGCGCCACCGGCCCTTTGCAAGCGCATTCCCGCTCAAAAAATAAATTCTCTCCCGCTCATGAAGATATTGCCCCGATTGCCGCTTAAGCGCATCCCTTTCACGCTGCTGTTGTTGGCTTGCGCCCTGAGTTGGGCCACTGCGCCGGCGCTGGCGACCACCACGGTGGCAGCCCCCACGGCAGCCCCAGCCGCCGCCGCTGCGGCGACCAAGAGTTCGGCCCCAGCGGCCTCGCGCGCCACACCGGCGGCCACCAACACTGTCGGCAAAAATGCTCTGACCGCCGCTCAAGCCGCAGCCCAGACCGCCGCACAAACGGCGGCCCAAACGGCCAGCGCGGCCGCTGCCGCAGCGGCCAAGGAGCAGGCCGCCAAGGAGGCCGTCATCGCTGCCGCCGCTGCCGCCCACGCGGAGCCGCTGATCAAGGGCTATGCCGTCGCGATTGGCGGCGCGCTGAAGGCCGACAACGAGGAAGTCTGGGGTCGCATCGCGGCGCTGGCCGGTGGCAAGGGTGCACGTTTTGTCGTCTTTGGCACCGCCTCGGAAGACCCGGAGGCCAGCGCCCGGCAAGCGGTGGACATGTTGCAACGGCGCGGCGCGGTGGCCGAGGCCTTGCCGGTGGCCCCCAAATTCAGCTGGGTGGACCTGAGCAAAGTGGTGCGCGACCCGGCCCTGATCAACAAGGTGAAAAACGCGCGCGGCGTGTTCTTCACCGGCGGCTCGCAGGAGCGCATCGTCGATGTGCTGATGCCCGGCGGGCGCAGCACCCCGATGCTCGATGCGATCTGGGACGTCTACCGCCGCGGCGGTGTGGTGGCCGGCACCTCGGCCGGTGCCGCCATCATGAGCACGGTGATGTTCCGTGACG
>CANFYD010000353.1 GCA_947450745.1 Burkholderiales bacterium | reverse complement strand
GCGCAAGCGAGGCCCACTGACAGGGCCGATGGGGCTGGCACCCAGCAGGCCGTCAGCGCTCCAACTTGAACACCGCCACCACTTGAACCAGGTCTTGGGCTTGCGACTTCATGCTGCTGGCGGCTGCGGCCATCTGTTCTACCAGCGCGGCGTTTTGTTGCGTGGCTTGGTCGATCTGAGTAACGGCCTCGCCAACCTGCCGCACACCGGAGCTTTGCTCGCTGCTGGCGGTGCTGATTTCGCCCATCAGGTCGGTCAGTCGGCGAATGTTGCTGACCACCTCGGTCATCGTGATGCCCGCCTGATCGACCTGCTGCGTGCCGAGTTCGACCCGTTCCACGCTGGCGTTGATGAGGCTCTTGATCTCCTTGGCAGCCTCGGCAGAGCGGCCGGCCAGCAGCCGCACTTCACTGGCGACCACCGCAAAACCACGACCCTGTTCGCCGGCTCGGGCCGCTTCCACGGCAGCATTCAAAGCCAGGATGTTGGTCTGGAAGGAGATGCCGTCGATCACGCTGATGATGTCGGCGATCTTGCGGGACGAGGCGTTGATGCCCTGCATCGTCTGCACCACCTGGCCGACGACTTCTCCGCCCTGTGCAGCCACGGCGGACGCGCTCACGGCCAGTTGGTTGGCCAGCCGGGCGTTTTCAGCGTTGTGCTTCACCTGCGCACCGAGTTGCTCCATGCTGGACGCCGTTTGCTCCAGGGCGCTGGCCTGATGTTCGGTGCGGGCCGACAAGTCCTGATTGCCCTGGGCAATTTCGGCGCTGGCCAGCGCCACATGCTCGGAGCCCTGGCGAACTTGACCCACCACCCGCGCCAAGCCAGTCTGCATGTCTTGCAAGCTGGACAACAGCTGACCCAGCTCGTCGCTGCCCTGGCCGCTGATGTGGGTTGTCAAATCGCCGCCAGCAACCTGCCGGGCAAAAGCACTCGCCTGCTGCAGCGGCCGGGTGATGGACCCGGAGATCAACCAAGCCAGAGCAATGCCCAAGAGAAGGCCCGCCAAACCGAGCGTCAACAGCCAGAGCTGGCCGGCTTTGTCGATGTCCTGGATGCTTTGGGCACGACTATCGACGCGGTCACGCTGAAGCTTGACCAAGGCCTCGATCTTGGCGGTGTAGAGCCGTCCTGCCGGTGCGAACTTTTTCTCGAACACTTGGTCAGCTTCTTCGTTGCGGCCCTCCTTCTTCAACGCACCGACCTGATCGCGGGAAGCGATGTAGGCATTTCGAAGTTGCCCAATTTCGGCAAACAAAGCCTTCTCCTCCGCCGTGGTCAAGCGAGGCTCAATCTCCTTGAGCAATTCGCCCGAGCTCTTGCTGGAGGCCGCCTGGTCTTCGGCAAAAAATGCAGCCAGCGAGGTGTCCGTGCTTTTTGCAATGGCCGCCGTGCGGCGCAAGCCGGTATGCACATTGCGGTACCAATCGGTGAGCAGGCGTTCGGTCGCGATCGGGTCGGCCACCATGTCGCTGCTCGCCTTCGCCACCAGATTCAAGCGGGTGATACCGACCAGCACGATGGCCAGCGACAGCAACAGCAGCACGGCAAAACCCACCAAGAGTCGCTTGGCCACGGAAAAGTTCGATAAAAACGACAACATGCGCAGCCTCAAAGTATTTTGCTGGCGATTTGAACCGAATTTCGTAGCGATGAAAAGCCAGCGGCTGCCGAAGCGCCGACTGTTGTGAAAAATGGCACAACCCTAAAGCCCGGGCGCTGGGGAAAACAAACAAGCCCCTCTCGTGTGCCAGCGCGGACTCGCGCACCCCGGGCCAGCGTCAAAGTCAGGGTTGCGAGCTGACTCGCCAGATCACATTGCCCACATCGTCGGCCACCAGCAAGCCACCCCGTTTGTCAAGCGCAACGCCGACCGGGCGCCCGAACGCGCGACCGTCATCGCTCAAAAAGCCCGACAGCACGTCGATGGGCTGGCCATCCACCGGTCGTCCGGCAGCGAAGGGCACAAAGATGACTTTGTAGCCACTGTGGGGCTTGCGGTTCCAGGAACCGTGCTGACCAATGAACATCCCGTTCGCATAGGGCGCCGGCAAGCTGGTGCCGGCAGAAGAAGCCAGCCCCAGCGAAGCGGTGTGTGGCCCCAACGCATAGTCGGGCACAGTGGCTTGTGGCAGTTGTCCTGTCGGCGATGCCGGCGCGCGCACATCGACTTGATGGCCGAAATAGCTGTACGGCCAGCCGTAAAAACCGCCGTCGCGCACCGAGGTCAGGTAGTCGGGCACCAAATCGCTGCCCAGTTCATCGCGCTCGTTGACCACCGTCCAAAGCGCACCACTGTGGGGTTCCCAGGCCATGCCATTGGGGTTGCGCAGGCCGGAGGCAAAGACCCGGCTCTCGCCTGTTTCGATCACATATTCCCAGATCGCCGCCCGCCCGACTTCGGCGGCCAAACCTCGCTCACCCACGTTGCTGTTGGACCCGACGCTGACGAACAAGCGCTTGCCGTCCGGGCTGGCGATCAGGTTCTTGGTCCAATGATGATTGATAGCCCCGGCCGGCAATTCCAGCACTTTGATGCCCGGCCCGGTGATCCGGGTGTCGCCGGACCTGTATTCGAACTTCACGATCGCATCGGTGTTGGCAATGTACAGATCGTGGCCCAGCAGCACCATGCCGAACGGTGATTTCAACCCCTCCAGCAGAATCGATCGGAAGTCCGCCACGCCGTCGCCATCGCTGTCCCGCAACAAGGTGATGCGATTGGCACTGGGCACCGCAGCGCCAGCCCGCTCCATCACCCAACCGCTCACCCAGCCCAACAGCCGGTCTTTCAAGCTCTGCCCCTCTTTCGACTTCGGCGGTGCATTGCTTTCGGCCACCAGCAGGTCGCCATTGGGCAGCGAGGCCAGCCAGCGAGGGTGATCCAAGCCGCTGGCAAAGGCGTTGACTTGCAAGCCAGCGGCTGCAATCGGCATACCGCCAGAGGGCCAACCGATGGCAGGTGCGATGTTGACGGTGGGAATCAAGCTCGACTGCGGCGCCACCAAATTCGGCCGCAAGCCCGTTCCGGCGGCCACCGGTTGGGTGGCCATGTCGCCGCAGCCACTGATCGCGATGACCAGTGGCAGGACGGACGTAAGCGCCAGCCGTTGCCCCCGTCGGCTGAACGCTGCGGCTGGCATGCCCGCCCGGTTCAGGTCGGTCGGTTCCACAAGGGGCTGCATCAGATCCGTCCCATCAGCAGCAGGATGACAAGGATGATGATCACGAATCCGACACCGCCCGTGGGCCGATAGCCCCAGCTCCGGCTGTGCGGCCAGCTCGGCAATACGCCGATCAGCATCAGGATAAGAACAATCAGAATCAGCGTGATCAAGCTCATGGTGGGCTCCGTCGGTGGCAGTTATAAAAAAAGGGGGGAGGGAAAATATTGGAGGCAGCTCAATCCGGCCGCGTGACATCAGCAGGCTCGGACTGGTCACTTGACCGCGCTCCCTGCAAGGCCAACCCGCTTCAGACAAGTTTTGGCCGGGTTTTGGGCCGGGTTTTGGCCCGGGAACCAAAAACATTCGCATAAACCCAGGTGAATTCGGCACCGATCAGGAAGATCTGTGCCGAGTAATAGACCCACAGCAACAGCACCACCAAGGAGCCCGCCGCGCCAAACGCCGAGGCGACACCGGTGCTGGCCACATACAGGCTGATCAACCATTTGCCCAGAGTGAACAGCAAGGCGGTGAACACTGCACCGGTCCAGACGTCGCGCCACTGCACGCGCGCGCTGGGCATCAGCTTGTAGATCAAGGCAAACATCGCCGCGACAAAGCCGAAGCTGGCGACGGCATTGACCACCGTTGCCACCATGAACCAGCCGCCGAACAACAAGCCCCACCAGCGCCCCAGCGTGGCCAGCGCAGCGCTGAGCAGCAGCGACACCATCAGCAAAAAGCCAATCGCGAGAATCATGCCGAAAGACAGCAGCCGCGCCCGCAGCAAAGTCAACCAGCCGTTGGTTTGCCGGGCCGACACAGGGGCTGGGACACGCCAGATGCGGTCGAGCGCGTGCTGCAATTCGGCAAACACCGTCGTTGCACCGACCAGCAGCAGCAGCGCGCCAAGTGCAGCGGCCGCCCTGCCCTCAGCCGGATGATTGACGCTGGCCAGCAGGTCCTGCACGGCACCCGCCGCTCGGCCACCCATGAGGCTGCGCAATTGCACCTCGATCTCGCCGCGCGCAGCTTCCTCGCCAAAGATCATGCCGGCAACCGAGATCACGATCAGCAGCAGCGGCGCGAGTGAAAACAAGGTGTAGTAGGCCAGCGCCGCCCCCATGCTGGGCACATGATCATCCGCCCAGCAGCGGGCAACTTCCTTGATCAGCAACCAAGCGTCCCTGCAAAAGGCCATCAGGGTCTGCGGCAAACGACTTGAAGCCGCCATCACAGGAGCGACCGGGGTGGCCGGCAGATCATGTCCGGGGCTCGCCGTTGCGGTTGACGATGACGGTGTTGCCCGGCCGCGTGCTCATCTGCACGCGGTGTTGCTGGCCTCTGAAGCTGTAGGTCACATCCCAGTACTCAGGTCTGTTGTTGCCCGGCACAGTCGCGCAACGCTGCACATCCTGAGTCCGCGTTTGCGTACCGCTGTCCCCGACCCGTGAGCCCACCACGGCGCCCGCCACAGCACCGCCTACCGTGGCGATGTCACGGCCGCTGCCGCCGCCGATCTGGTGGCCCAGGATGCCGCCGATCAGCGCGCCGGCCAGGGTGCCGGCCGCATTGCTGCCGCGCTCCTCCACGACCTGTTCGCTT
>CANFYD010000352.1 GCA_947450745.1 Burkholderiales bacterium | reverse complement strand
TTTCTACATCGCGCACATCGGCGTCGTACACGGCGAAGCGCTGCGGGTCCAAATGCTGAGTCTTCGCCCAGTCGTGCATTTCGGCGGTGCGCCGGGCCACCAGGGCCAAGCGCCAACCGGAACGGTAATAGTGCAACGCCAGCGCTTGCCCGATGCCACTGGAGGCGCCGGTGATGTAGACCAGTTCTGTCACTTGGAACTCGCTTTTTTGATGGGGGCATCAAAGCGCCCAGTGGTGTGGCCGGCAAAGCTCAGCAGGCCGCGCAGATGGTCGTACTCGAAGCCCAGCGCCTGCACGGTGCCGCCGCTGTAATTCAATTGAACCGGCAAGTGCGAGCGCAGTTGCTCGCTGTTGCTCAGCGCTTGCAGGAACTGACCGCGCACCTCGAGTTTGGGTTTGGCCAGCGGCTCGCCTTGGGCGTTGACGGCGAATTGCTGCACCAGCACGTCGCCGCTCAGTTGCAGGTCGGTGGCATCGGCGTTGGCCAAGGCGCGGCGCGCGGTGGACAGCGTCAGGCTGCCGTCGGCACCGATGGCGCGCACGCGGATGCCGTCGATCTCCAGCGTGTCGGTGTCGGGGTAATGGCGCAGCGCCTTGCCCTCGATCTGGACGCGCAGCAGGCCGTCTTTGCCGACCCGCTGCAGCTCGAAGTTCTTCATCTCGTAGTCGGGCAGATGGCGCGGCGGCACGGCCACCATCGGGCCTTCGGCCACCGGCGTGTTCTTCACCAGCCACCAGGTGCCGCTGGCCAGAAAGGCCATCAGCAGCACCGGCAGATAGGCCGACAACAGCGCCTGCACGCGCCAGATCCAGGGCGTGACCGGGCGCGGCGCGCCGACGCTTGGCGATGCCGGTGCCAGGGCCGCCATCAGGCCGCTCCGCCGTCGAGCGTATCCAGATGCCCATTCAACAACTGGGCGTAACGGCCGCAGGCTTGCAGCATCAGGTCGCAGCATTCGCGCGCTGCCCCATGCCCACCGGCGGCCGTGGTGACGTAATGCGCCACCGCTTTCACCTCCGCATGGGCCTGTGCCGGTGCACAGGCAAAGCCGGCCCGGGTCAGCAGCGGCAGGTCGGGCCAGTCGTCCCCCATCGCCGCGACTTGCGACCATTGCAAGCCCAGTTGATCGAGCAGCGGCTGCGCCACGGCCAATTTGTCCTTGGCACCGTAGACCGCATGGCGCAGGCCCAGATCGGCGACGCGGCGGCGCACGGCGGGTGAGTCGCGGCCGGTGATGATGATGGGCGTGATGCCGCCCTGATCGAGCAGCTTGAGGCCGTGGCCGTCGAGCGTGGAGAAGGCCTTGAAGGCCTCGCCCTGCTCGCCGATGTAGATGCGGCCGTCGGTCAGCACGCCGTCCACATCAAAGATGGCGGCCTTCAAGCCCAGGCCCGTCCCCTGGGCCAACAACAGCAGTTCCGGTGCAAAACGCAGGGCGGCTTGCATCAGATGACCTTGGCACGCATCAGATCGTTGATGGTGATGGCACCCAGCAGCCGCTTCTCAGTGTCCACCACCAGCACCACGGTGATGCGGGCGGCCTCCATCAGGTCGGCCGCGTCCACCGCCAGCGCGTCGGGTGCGACGGTGCGCGGGTGGGCCGAAGCCACATCGGCCGCACTCAGCGCGCGCAAGTCCTGACCCCGCTCCACCAAGCGGCGCAGGTCGCCGTCGGTGAAAATTCCTTCGACTTGATCGTCAGCGCCGACGACGATGGCCACGCCCAGCGCCTTGGCCGACATCTCGCGCATCATTTCTGTGAACGGCGTGCTCGGCTTGACGCGCGGCAGCTCGGGGCCGGCGCGCATCAGGTCACGCACATGGGTCAGCAGCTTGCGGCCCAGCGCGCCACCCGGGTGCGAGCGGGCAAAGTCCTCGGCCTTGAAGCCGCGCGCGTCCAGCAAGGCCACCGCCAGCGCATCGCCCAGCGCCATCTGCGCGGTGGTGCTGGCCGTGGGAGCCAAGTTGAGCGGACAGGCTTCTTCGGCCACCGCGCTGTCCAGCACGATGTGGGCATGGCGGGCCAAGCTCGATTCGGGCCGCCCGGTCATCGCCACGATCTTCACGCCCAAGCGTTTGAGCACCGGCAGCACGGCGTTCAGCTCATCGCTTTCACCCGAGTTGGACAGCGCCAGCACGACGTCATTGGCGGTCACCATGCCGAGGTCGCCGTGACTGGCTTCGGCCGGGTGGACAAACAGCGCCGGCGTGCCGGTGGACGACAGCGTGGCCACGATCTTGCGGCTGACGTGCCCGCTCTTGCCCATGCCCATCACCGCCACGCGGCCGCTGCACTTCAGCATCGCCTCGACCGCCTGCGCGAACGCGGCCCCCAAGCGGGGGGCCAGATCGGCCACAGCGACGGACTCGATCGTCAGCGCGCGCTGGCCGATCTGCACCGCGCGGGCGGCATCAAAAAGCTCAATGTCATTCATCCGCGCAGTGTAGCCAAAGCGCTTTACAAGGCGCTGCGGCAGGTGGCAAGTGGCAGGTGGCGGCGCATCAGCGGGGTTGCGCGCACTGGCGAGGGCTGCGACAGCTGTCGCAGCGGCAATGCGACAGCTGTCGCGCCGTCGCGCCCGTCGCGCCTGTCGATTGCGACAGATTCGGCCGTAACTGCTTGATTCCAGGTGAGCCGGCGCGGGCACGGAAGCTGCGTCAACCGAGCGTGCACAGACACAAGCCAATGACCAGGAGACATGTGATGACCGATCCGTCCACCGTTGAACAGACCGCCGATCCAGCAACAGGCCAAAACGCCGGACCCACAGCCACCCCGCCGGCCAGTCAGCAAGCCCGCCGCTGGCTGCACGACTTCGAAGCCGCTCTCGGGCGCAACGACATCGCCGCCAGCGTCGCCCTGTTCGAGCCGGACGGCTATTGGCGCGACTTGGTCGCCTTCACCTGGAACATCCGCACGCAAGAAGGGGCAGCCGCCATCCGCAGCATGCTGGAAGCGCGACTGGCCGATGTGCAGCCGGGCAGCTTTGCGCTGGAGGGCGAAGCGAGCGAGGCCGACGGCGTGGTGGATGCCTGGTTCACTTTCGAGACGGCGGTGGCGCGCGGACGCGGCCATCTGCGCTTGCGTGGCGGCTTGGCCTGGACCCTGCTCACCACCATGACCGAGCTGAAGGGCTTCGAGGAAAAGAAGAACGAGCGGCGCATCAAGGGTGCCGAGCATGGCGCGCAGCCGGGTCGCAAGAGCTGGCTCGAACGGCGTACCGAAGAACAGGCCCGGCTGGGCTTTGAGGATCAGCCCTACGTCGTCATTCTGGGCGGCGGCCAAGGCGGCATCGCTTTGGGCGCGCGGCTGCGGCGGCTCGGCGTGCCCACCCTCATCATCGAGAAGAACGCCCGGCCGGGGGATTCCTGGCGCAATCGCTACAAATCGCTGTGCCTGCATGACCCGGTCTGGTATGACCACCTGCCCTATATGCCCTTCCCCGACGACTGGCCGGTGTTCACGCCCAAGGACAAGCTCGGCGACTGGCTGGAGATGTACACCCGGGTGATGGAGCTGAACTACTGGGGCTCCACGCTGGCCACCAAAGCCCACTTTGACGAGGCCACGCAGACCTGGGATGTGACCGTGCAGCGCGAAGGCAAGGAAATCGTGCTGCACCCCAAGCAGCTGGTGTTTGCGATGGGCGTGTCCGGCTACCCCAATGTGCCCAAGATCGCCGGCGCCGAGACCTTTGAAGGGGTGCAGCAGCATTCCAGCCTGCACACCGGCCCCGAGGCTTACGAGGGCAAAAAGTGCGTGGTGCTGGGCTCCAACAACTCGGCCCACGACATCTGCGCCGCGCTCTGGGAGCATCAGGCCGATGTGACGATGATCCAGCGCTCGTCCACCCACATCGCGCCGTCGGACTCCTTGATGGACTTGGCCCTGGGCGGCCTCTACTCCGAGCAAGCGCTGGAGAGCGGCATCGACCACCACAAGGCCGACCTGATCTTCGCCTCGGTGCCCTACCAGATCATGCACACCTTCCACATCCCGGTTTACGACGCGATGAAGGTGCGCGACGCCGATCTCTATGCCCGGCTCGAAAAGGCCGGTTTCCTGCTCGACTTCGGTGCCGACGGCTCTGGTCTGTTCATGAAATACCTGCGCCGGGGCTCGGGTTACTACATCGACGTCGGCGCGTCAGAGTTGGTGGCCAATGGCAGCGTCAAGCTGCACAGCGGCGTCAACATCGAGCGCATCAACCCGCGCTCGGTCACGCTCACCGATGGCACCGAGTTGCCGGCCGATCTGCTCGTCTACGCCACCGGCTATGGCTCGATGAACGGCTGGCTGGCCGACCTGATCTCGCCCGAAGTGGCCGACCAGGTGGGCAAATGCTGGGGCTTGGGGTCGAACACCCCGAAAGACCCTGGCCCTTGGGAAGGCGAGCTGCGCAATATGTGGAAGCCCACGCAAGCCAAGAACCTGTGGTTTCACGGCGGCAACCTGCACCAGTCCCGCCATTACTCGCAGTTCTTGTCCCTGCAGCTGAAGGCCCGCATGGAGGGCATTCCGACGCCGGTCTACGAGCTGGCGGCCTCGCACCACCGGCGCTGATTGGCGCTACTGAGCGCTGATGCGCTCTGCGGCAGCGCGCTACAGCCGATGTGGCGGCCTGATCTGGTGCCGCTTCATTTGCCGGTAGACGGTAGCCCGGCACAGGTTCAGCGCCTGTGCGGTGGCGCTGATGTTCCAGCGCTGCGCCTGCAAGGCCTGCAACAGCAGCGCGGCGTCTGGCTCTGGGTGCAATTCATCCAAATGTTCTTTCGGC
>CANFYD010000351.1 GCA_947450745.1 Burkholderiales bacterium | reverse complement strand
CAGATGCGCTCGCCGTTCGGTTGCGTCACCCAGCTGAGTGTGTGCTGACTGCCCGACGCGGTGCTGAGCGCCGCGCTCCAGTCGGGCGCTTGCGCCAATTGTTCGTCCCGCTGGCCTTGCATTTGCGCTTCGATCAAGCCGGTGCAGCGCTCGAAAGCGGGGTTGCAGCCATCGTAGGCACCGCTCACATCCTTGAAATAGACCGCATCGGGAATCGCATTCAGCAGCGCGCGCAGTTGTTTGGCTTCGCGCCGCAATTGCCGCAGCTCGGCGCGCCGCCGGCCTTGCCCGAAGAGCCAGCCGGAGCCCAAGCCCAAGCTGCCCAGCAGGCCGAGAGCGGCCAGCCAGAACAGTGGGTGGTGCACATCAAACATCAAGCTCATCGGCTACCAAACCTTTTTTCCTCCGCACCTGCCGGTCTGCGACGATTTGTGCGGTGCAGGCGGCGGCGCAAGGCTGAATTTGTCGAACTCCGAGCCGCTTGAGTTGGCGGGAACACGGTCTTTTCGACTTCTCGGCAGTCTGGGGCTGAACTTGAGCTGAATATTTTTTACAGGCTGCAGCCGAGGCGGGTTCCTTGCAGGATTGCACGCTTTGCGTCCAATTCGCCGGCCTCCAGCGCGCCGCCGATCAGGTGCACGCGCACGCCGGCGCTGCGCAGCGGCGCTTCCAGCTCGCGATTGGGCAGCTGGCCGGCGCACAGCACGATGGTGTCGGCGGCGATCAACTGGGTGTCGCGGTGCTTTTCGCCGTAGCTGACCCACAGGCCTTCGGCGGTGATGGCTTCGTAGTTGACGTCGGCCAGCATCTCGACCTGTTTCATCTTCAGCGCCGCGCGGTGGATCCAGCCGGTCGTCTTGCCAAGGCCGCCGCCCAGTTTGCCGGCCTTGCGCTGCAGCAGCGTGATGGCCCGCCGGGGCGGGCTGGGGGCCGGGCGCAGCAGGCCGGCGCGCACCTCGGCCGGGTCGCCGACGCCCCATTCGCGCCGCCAAGCCGGAGCGTCCAGCGTCAAGGAATGGCCTGCTTCGAGCAAATACTCGGCCACATCAAAGCCGATGCCACCGGCCCCGACGATGGCCACCCGCTGGCCCACCGGTGCCTTGCGCGCCAGCACATCGAGGTAGGACAAGACCTTGCCGGCCAGCGCCGGGTCGTCCTGGCCCTTGATGCCGGGGTCGCGCGGTGTCACGCCGGTGGCCAGCAGCACGTCGTCGTAGGCCAGCAAGTCTTCGGTGGTGACGCGCCGGTTCAGGTGCAGGTGCACGCCGGTGACCTCAATCCGGCGGCCGAAGTAGCGCAGCGTCTCGGCAAATTCCTCCTTGCCGGGGATCTGCCGCGCCAGGTTGAACTGCCCGCCGATCTCGGCCGCCGCGTCGAACAAATGCACCTCGTGGCCGCGCTCGGCCAAGGTGGTGGCCGCCGCCATGCCGGCCGGACCGGCGCCGACGACCGCCACTTTCTTGCGCGCTTGCTGCGACTTGGCGATCGGGATGATGTTGATTTCCTGCTCGAACGCCGCTCTGGGGTTGACCAGGCAAGAGGAGATTTTTTGCGCAAAGGTGTGGTCCAGGCAGGCCTGGTTGCAGGCGATGCAGGTGTTGATTTCGTCGGCGCGGTTCTCGCGTGCTTTTTTGACGAACTCCGGGTCGGCCAGAAACGGCCTGGCCATGCTGACCATGTCGGCTGAGCCCTCGGCCAGCAGGTTTTCGGCCACTTCCGGGGTGTTGATGCGGTTGCTGGTGATCAGCGGCGTGGTGATGCCCTCCAGCCGCAATTGGTCGCGCAGCTTCTTGGTGACCCAGGCAAAGCCGGCGCGTGGCACCGAGGTGGCAATCGTCGGGATGCGCGCCTCGTGCCAGCCGATGCCGGTGTTGATGAGGGTGGCACCGGCTTTGACGACGCCGCGCGCCAGTTGCAGCACCTCATCCCAGCTGCTGCCGTTGGGGATCAGATCCAGCATCGACAAGCGATAGATGATGATGAAATCAGGGCCGACCGCTGCGCGGATGCGGGTCAACACCTCCAGCGGCAAGCGCATGCGGTTCTCGTAACTGCCGCCCCAGCCGTCGCTGCGTTGATTGGTGTGGGTGACCAGAAATTGGTTCAGAAAATAGCCCTCCGAGCCCATCACCTCGACCCCGTCGTAGCCGGCCTCGCGGGCCAGCTGGGCGCAGCGCACAAAGGCGTTGATCTGGCGCTGGATGCCGCGCTCGCTCAGCTCGCGCGGCGTGAACGGCGAAATAGGCGACTGGATGCGCGACGGTGCGACGCAGAACGGCTGGTAGCCGTAGCGCCCGGTGTGCAGGATTTGCAGCGCGATCTTGCCGCCCTCCGCATGCACCGCCCGCGTGATCACCTGATGGCGGCGCGCGGCGCCCGAGGTGGCCAGCGTGCCGGCAAAGGGCTTGGCCCAGCCCTCGATATTGGGGGCATAGCCGCCCGTCACGATCAGCCCGACCTCGCCGCGCGCCCGCTCGGCAAAGTAGACCGCCATGCGCTCGAAATGCTTGCGCCCGTCTTCCAGGCCGGTGTGCATGCTGCCCATCAGCACGCGGTTTTTCAGCGTCGTGAAGCCCAGGTCCAGCGGTTCAAGCAAGTGCGGGTAGCTCATGGCGGCAGCCTGTAAAGATCGGTGTCACCGATGGTAGCCGCCGCCGCAGCAACACAACTTCACCTCAGCGACACCTAACAACACCTCGGGACAAGTGCCAGCAATGCGGCAGCGCTCCAATCGCGCAGCACTTACCGCTTGACCCCTTGATCAGCTGTTGCCGCTGAGTTTTTCACCAGAATTTTCGGAATTTTTGGAGCTCTCCCGATGTCATCCTTTCCCAGCGCTGCGCGCCTTTTTTCTGTGTCCCTGAGCCTCGCCTGCGTCGGTCTGCTGAGCGCCTGCGGCGGTGGCAGTAGCAGCAGCAACAGCAATATCCGCTTGCTGAATGCCACCAGCAGTTACAGCACGCTGGCACTGACCGTCAACGACGTCAGCGTCAACAGCGCTGTGGCTTATGCCGCCCTGGGTGCCTACAGCAGCGTCAGCAACAGCGCCACCGTGTCACAGGTGCAGACCAGCGGCGTCGGCACGACGGTGGCTTCGCTGACACCGACCTTGGCCAAGGACAGCAACTACACCTTGATTGCCTACGGTTGGTCGGGGGCCGTGCACACCAGCCTGCTGCAGGAAGCGCAAGACGCGCCGGCCGCCGCCAAGGCCAAATTGCTGGTCCTCAACCTGGCCCCCGACGCGGGCGCACTGGATGTGTATCTGACCGCCTCAGGGGACAGCCTGGACAACGCCGCCGCCGTGGCCACCAATGTGGCCGGGGGTTACAGCAGCAGCTACAACACCATCAACAGCGGCACCTACCGCGTGCAAGTGACCGGCTACGGCAAGCGCGCCGACCTGCGGCTGGACATCCCGGCCATCACCTTGGCCTCGGCCGGTGTGGCCACCCTGGTCATCACCGCCACCGACGGCGGCGTGCTGGTGAACGGCATTCTGGTCGCCCAACAAGGCGCGGCCACCAACTATGCGAGCAATGTGTCGCGGGCCCGCGTCGTCGCTTCGGTGGCAGACAACTCGCTGGTCGCCGCCACGCTGAACGGCAACACCTTGCTGGGCAGCTCGGTGGCGCCGACGATCGGCGAGTACCAGAACTTTGCTGCCGGCAGCAGCACGCTGGCGGTGACGGTCAACGCCGTGCCGCTGACGGTGACAACGCCGACGCTGAAGGCCGGTGCCGATTACACCCTGCTGGTCTGGGGACCGGCCAGTGCGCCGCAAGTGACCGTGTTGGCCGACGACAACCGCCTGCCGGCGACGACGGGCACCGTCAAGATGCGCATGGTCAACGGAGTGGCCGGTGCGCAAACCGGTCTGACGCTGTCACTCGACTACAGCGCCATCGCCACCAATGTGTTGCCCGGCACCAGCTCGGTGGCAGCCACCGTGCCGTCCAGCACCGCCTCGCTGCTGAGCGTCACCTCGCCGTCCAGCAGCGCCTCGATCTATTCCATCGCCGACCTGCCGGTCGTGGCGAACGGCATCTACACCGTCTTCGCCCTTGGCGGGTCCAGCAATACGACGGGCAGCTTGCGTCGCGAGCGTTAATTTCACACTGCTGGGGTGCTTGTTGGGTGCTGAGCTGGCCATCCTTGATCCACATCATGACCGGCCTGCAGCGCCGGTCACGGCTGTGCCCGATACTGCCGGCCAAGCCGCATCGGCGGCTGGCTGAGCTTGTGCTCATGCCGGCGCTGATGTTCAAGACGCTGGCCCCAGCGTCGCGGCGCATGCCAATGCCTGAGCTGCTGTCGAGGTGGCTGGGGCGGTTGGCGCGGAGCCAAGCCATGGAAAAGCATTACCTGTCGCCCTTGTTTTCACCCGAGTCCATCGTCGTCTTTGCCGGCCCAGTGGACGAGCCGGGCAGCCAGACGGCGCAAGCTAAAGCCTTGAGCGCCGCGCTGCGCGAGCAGCGCTACAGCGGGCAGTTGCAGTTTGTCGACCTGCACACCAGCGGCACGCTGGCCGATCTGGCGCAGGTGCGGGCCGATCTGGCCATCATCGCCCTGCCGCCACAGGACTTGGCGGCTGCGCTGGAGATGGCTGGCCGCATGAACTGCCGGGCGGCCTTGTTGATGTCCAGTGGCATCAACGCCGAAAAGTCGGCCGAGCTGCAGAAGATTGCGCGCCACGAGGGTATCGCCCTGCTGGGCCCGAACGGCTTGGGTTTTCAGCGCCCGCATCTGCAGTTGAACGCCAGTGCGGCGGGGCCGCTGGCACGCGCCGGTTCGCTGGCGCTGGTG
>CANFYD010000350.1 GCA_947450745.1 Burkholderiales bacterium | reverse complement strand
GGCCGCCTCGTCCACGGCCAAGACGCTGCCGAACAGCAGATGCATCAGGTCGACGCTGCTGCCGCGTGCCGAAATCAGCAGCACGCCCAGGGCCAGCGCGATCAGGTAGAAAGCGGCAAAGCTGGCGTCCTCGCGCTGCGCGGTGTGGCGCGTCACCAGGCCGGCCAGCAAGGATACGGTGATGGCGGCCAGAAAGGCCCCGATGCCCATCGCCCACAGCGACAAGCCGGCCAGCAAGAAGCCCAGCGCCGCGCCGGGCAGCAAGGCATGAGCCATCGCGTCGCCGACCAGGCTCATGCGCCGCAACACCAGCAACACCCCCAGCGGGCCGCTGCCCAAGGCCAGCGCCAGGCAAGCGACCAGCGCGCGGCGCATGAAGCCGAATTCGGCAAACGGCTCGATCAGCCAGAAACTCAAGCTCATCAAGCCACCGCCTTTTCACACCAGGCGGCTTGCTCGTCCCAGGCTTCGGCCATCTGCCGGGTGCGCAGCAAATGCTGGGGCTTCAGCACCTCGGCACTGTCGCCCCAGGCAATCGCCTCGCGCGCCAGCAACAGCGCCTGCGGAAAATGCTGGCGCACCTGCTCCATGTCGTGCAGCACCGCGATGATGGTGCGCTGCTCGCCATGCCAGCGCTTCAGCAGCACCAGCAACTCGGCGGTGGTGCGGGCGTCGATGGCGTTGAACGGCTCATCCAGCAGAATCACCGCCGCGTCTTGCAGCATCACGCGGGCAAACAGCAGGCGCTGGAACTGCCCGACCGACAGCTCGGCAATCAAGCGCCGCTCAAAGCCGCGCAGGCCCACCGCCTCCAGCGCGTGCAAGGCCTGCTCCCGCTGGGCTGCACTGGCACCGCGCCAACCGCCCAGGCGCTGCCAATGGCCGAGCATGACCAGGTCGAGCGCCAGGATGGGGAAGCTGCGGTCGATCTCGGCCTGCTGCGGCAAATAGGCGGTGCGGGTCGGCACGGACGCCGCATCGAATTGGCGGCGCTCGATCCGCCCACCGCTGGGCTTCATCTGCCCGGCCAGCGCATGCAAGAGGCTGCTCTTGCCCGCGCCGTTCGGGCCGATCACCGCCGTCATCGAACCGCTGGCGAACTCGCCATTCAAATGATGGACGGCCGGATGGCCTTGGTAGGACAGCGTCAGGTCATGCAGGCGCAAGGCGGCCGGAGCAGCGTGGGCCACGGTCCGGGGCGTTGCGAGTTCTTCCAGGTCTAGTTTCAACGGCATGGGGTACACCTCAATCCAAAGCCCAGAACACGGCAGCGGCCAGCCCGGCGATCAGCGCCAGCGCCAGCAGCAGGCGGGCCCGCAGCGACGACATCAACAAGCTCATGCCAGCACTCGCAGGCTCGGCCGAACAGCCCGGCCAGCACGGCAAATGAGAGGCGGCGTTGAGCTTGGAGTCATGGTGTGGGCGGTCGCAGCAGCTGGAGATGGGATCAGGCCGCTAATGATAACGACTTATCAACATCAAAGAATGCCACAATCAAGTTCTGTTCATCCGACGCCCCAACGATTCGACATGGAACGTTCAACCCGCCAGCGCACTGCCATCCGCGACGCCATCGAGGCCGCTGGACGGCCGCTCTCGCCGCAGGAGGTGCTGGAAGTAGCCCGCCTGCAAGTTGAAGGTCTGGGCATGGCCACCGTTTACCGCAACCTCAAGCTGCTGCTGGACGACGCGTCCATCGCGCTGGTGCAATTGCCCGGCGACGGTCCGCGCTACGAGTCGTCGGTGCACGACCATCACCACCATTTCCAGTGCAAGCAGTGCCAGCGCGTCTTCGACGTGCACCAATGCCCGGGCGATCTGTCCAAACTCGCGCCCCCTGGCTTCAGCGTCGAACGGCATGAAATCACGCTGTACGGGCAGTGCAAAGATTGCCTGTCGGCCGCACCGGCCACATCGGCGCCGTCAAAAAGCGCCGTGCACAACCACCCGCCTACCGGACATTGAAATGACAGCAGCCCTGAAGATCAAAAAGGGCTCAGTCGCCCTGTTCTCACTCGCGTTGCTGGCTAGCCTGCCGGCCCAAGCTGCCGGTGCCCCGGCCGGTTCCCATGTCCATGGCCAAGCTCATCTGAGCGTGGCGGTCGATGGCAGCCAAGTGCAAATTCAATTGGAAAGCCCGCTCGATGGCCTGCTCGGTTTTGAGCATGCCCCGCGCAATGCCCGGCAGCGCGAGGCGGTGCGGGCGATGGCCCAGCGCCTGCGCCAGGCCGATGGGCTGTTCGTGCTGACGCCGGCGGCCGGCTGCCAATTGACGCAAGTTGACTTGCGTTCGGCCACCCTGCCTGCCGAACTGCTGCAAGCCAAAGCGGCTGCCAACCCTGTTGCGACGACAACCAAAGCCGCCGCCGACTCACATGGCGACTTGGAGGCCGACTTCAGCTTCACTTGCAGCCAACCGGCCGCGCTGAAAGGCCTGACGCTCAAACCCCTCTTTGCCGCTTTCCCCAGCCTGCGCCAGATCGACGCTCAATTGGCCACCGGCAACAAGCAAAGCGCGGCCCAGCTGACGGCCAAAAATCCCGGCTTGACGTGGTGATCCAAGGCGTGGCGACTGCGGCAGCCTTGCTGCAAGTCAGCGGCCTGCGCTTTGGCTGGAAGGGTGAAAAAGCAGCGCTGCTGCAAATCGACAACCTGACGATCCAGCCCGGCGAGAGCGTCTTCATCCATGGCCCCAGCGGCTGCGGCAAAAGCAGTTTGCTGGGCCTGCTGGGCGGGGTCTTGCTGCCGCAGGCCGGCAGCATTCAATTGGCCGGGGCCGACCTGACCCGCTTGCCGGCGCGCCAACGCGAGCGCGCCCGGGTCGACCACACCGGCTTCATTTTTCAACAATTCAACCTGATCCCCTACCTCGGCGTGCTGGCCAATGTCTTGCTGCCCTGCCAGTTCTCGTCCCGGCGCGCCGCGCGGGCCAGCGCCAGCGATGGCTCGCCGCAGCGGGCCGCCCAGCGCCTGCTCACGGCGGTGGGGCTGGACAGCGATGCGCACCGGCGCCCGGTCACCAGCCTCTCGGTCGGCCAGCAGCAACGCGTGGCGGCGGCGCGCGCGTTGATCGGCAGCCCCGAACTGGTATTGGCCGACGAACCGACCTCGGCCCTGGATGCCGACACGCAAGAGATTTTTCTGCGCCTGCTGTTCGACGAGTGCAGGCGCGCCAACAGCGCCCTGCTGTTCGTCAGCCACGACCAGCGGCTGGCAGGGCAGTTCCAGCGTCGCATCGACCTGCCGGCGCTGAATCGGCCCGCTCCGGCTGAAGGAGTCAGCCCATGACGCAGCTGCTGCGCTTGGCCCTGGCCAGTGCCTGGAACCGCCGCTTCACGCTCGGCTTGACAGTGCTGGCGCTGGCCTTGAGCGTGACCCTGCTGCTGGGGGTGGAGCGCGCTCGCAGCGCCGCGCGCCAGAGCTTCGAGCAGTCGATCGCAGGGACCGATCTGGTCGTGGGCGCGCGCAGCAGCCCGGTCCAGTTGATGCTTTATGCCGTCTTCCGCCTCGGCGACGCGACCCGCAATATGCAGTGGACGAGCTTCGAGGCGCTGGCCGCCCACCCGGCCGTGGCCTGGGCCGTGCCGCTGTCGCTGGGCGATTCGCACCGCGGCTTCCCGGTGCTGGGCACGACCAGCGCCTATTTCGATCACTTCCGCTACGGGCAAAGCCGGGCGCTGGCCTTGCGCGAAGGCCAGCGCTTCGAGCAACTGTTCGACGCGGTGCTGGGGGCCGAGGTGGCCGAGCAGATGGGCTACCGCTTGGGTCAGCGCCTCGTGCTCAGCCACGGCAGCGGGACTATCCAGTCGCTGAGCGGGCCGGGCAGTCAGGCCGAGCATGCGGACAAACCATTCACCGTCGTCGGCATCCTGGCGCGCACCGGCACGCCGGTGGACCGCACCATCCACATCGGACTGCCCGCGCTGGAGGCCATCCACCTCGATTGGCAGGCCGGCATGCCGATACCGGGCCTGTCCATCCCGGCCGAATTCGTCCGCAAGTTCGACCTGCAACCAAAAACCATCACCGCCGGCCTGCTCGGGCTGAAAAGCCGCGCCGGCGTGTTCCAGATGCAGCGGGTGGTCAACAACTACCCTGCTGAGGCCTTGTCCGGCGTCCTGCCCGGCGTGGCGCTGGATCAGCTCTGGTCCATGGTCGGCCTGGTGGAAAACCTGCTGCGCGCCATCTCCGCCCTGGTGGTGGTGATGGGCTTGAGCAGCATGGTCGCCATCGTCTGGGCCAGCCTGGGCGAGCGGCGGCGCGAGCTGGCCATCCTGCGCTCGGTCGGTGCCGGGCCGCTCTACATTGCCGCCCTGCTGGCGCTCGAAGGGCTGCTGTTGGCGGGCCTGGGCGCGGTGCTCGGTTACGCCGTGCTGACCGGGTTGTCGCTGCTGGCCGCGCCCTGGATACAGTCGAATTACGGCCTGGTGCTGCCGATCTGGGCCGCGCTGCAGGATGAACTGAAACTGCTCGGCCTGGTGATGCTGGCTGGTTTGTTGGCGGCGCTGTTGCCCGCTTGGGCGGCCAGCCGCATGGCGCTGGCCGACGGCTTGACGCCGCGACTTTGAACCTAGACTTGGGAATGCAGATGAAAACCCACCTCGCTTCGATCACCCTGGGCCTGAGCCTGTGCCTGTTCGCCACGGCCGGCGCCCAAGCGGCCGAGCCCGCTGCCCCGGCCTTGCAACTGGGTGAGCGCTTGGCCAAGCCCAGTCCAGCCGCCAAGGGCAAAGCCGAAGGACAGGCCAATTACCGCCAGACCGAATGGGACGCCTTGGTGCCCAAGGGCTGGGACCCGCAAGCGGCCTTCAAAGGCTTGGACTTTGCCAAGCTGAGCGACAG
>CANFYD010000349.1 GCA_947450745.1 Burkholderiales bacterium | reverse complement strand
GGCCAAGCCGACTTTGCGCTGACAGCGGCCAACCCGGCTTATCCCGACCTGGCCTATCAGCCACTGGGCGAAGACGCTTTCGTGCTGCTGCTGCCGGCCGAGCATCCGCTGGCGCGGTCGGACCCGCTGGACCGGCCACTGCGGTGGGACGAAATCTGGGCGCTGCCGCATGTCTCGATGCCGCTGCCCACCAGCGTGCGGCAATATGCCGACAAGGCTTTTCTGCAAAACGGCCTGAGTTTTGCGCCGCAATACGAGGTGGAGCATTTGGCCACCATCAACGCGATGGTCGCTGCCGGCCTGGGCGTGGCCGCCCTGCCCGAGCTGGCCGCGCTGGTGGCACGAGGGCCGCGTGTGGTCAAGCGCCCGCTGCTGGCCCCGGTGATGATGCGACAGCTCGGCTTGGTGACCCTGCGCGGCCGCAGCCCATCGCCCGCCGCCGCAGCGCTGATCGAGATGCTGCGCGAAGCCACCCAAGCGCTACTCAAAGCAACTTGAGCACGGACTTATTCGGCCTCATCTACATTCGAACGCTCCCAAATGACCGAAATCGCCATGACCACCGACAGCCATTTTTACGAACCCCGCGACGGCCACCGCCTGCCGCATGACCCGTTCAACGCCATCGTCGGTCCGCGCCCGATCGGCTGGATTTCATCGCGCAGCCTGGACGGTGTGCTGAACCTGGCGCCGTACAGTTTTTTCAACGCCTTCAACTACACGCCGCCGCTGATCGGCTTCTCCAGCATCGGCTTCAAGGACACGGTGCGCAATATCGAGGCAACCGGCGAGTTCGTCTGGAACCTGGTGACGCGCGACTTGGCCGAGGCGATGAACCAGACCTGCGCCAGCGTCGAACCTGAGGTGAGTGAATTCGAGTTGGCCGGGCTGACACCGCAAGCCTCGCGTATCGTCAAGGTGCCGCGTGTGGCCGAAAGCCCAGTGGCGTTTGAATGCAAGCTCAGCCAGTTGATCCAGCTGCAAGGCGCCGATGGCCAGTCGGTCGACAGCTGGCTGGTGCTGGGCGAGGTGGTGGGGGTGCACATCGCCAGTGAGCTGCTGCACGAGGGCGTCTACGACACCGCCGCTGCCAAGCCGGTGCTGCGCGGCGGCGGTGCGGCGGACTACTTCGAAATTACCGCCGAGCAGCGCTTCAAGATGTTCCGGCCGCGCTGATTCGGGGGCAATGAAGGATTAGATTTCCTTGGTTTCGAAAACCAGCAACTCGACGCCGGCCTGGGCAAAGTTGCCCAAATCACCAGCCGTGGCCAAACCCGCTGGCGAGGTCAACGCCGCCTGCACCGCCGCGACGGAATCAAAGCCCAGGATGGCGACCAAATGCAGCGAAGCCTCTCCGGCGGGCGTACCGACCGGGCCAACGCTGACTTCGTAGCTGCGCAAGCCCGGCAGGGTCTTGGCCAGCGGCACATGGTTCTGGTAGTAATAGGCATCAAAAGCCGCCACATCGGCAGGCTTTTTGTACAGGGCAAGGACCTTGGCCATGACATTTACTCGGGTTGAAGGGCGCCATAAAAACCCTGCCCGGGCGCCGATCAAGGCAGGTTCACGCAGCTTACAACGTGGCAGGAAAGCAATCCTAACCCAGTGCTTCAATGCATCCTGGCGACGATTCTTTCCATGTCAGCCGCCGCCTAGCCTCGTCACAGCTGCGTCCGCCAAAATCATCCGCGGGTCTCTTGCACGAGCTAGACCGCTGCATCAAACGACCTCGGCAAATAGACAAGCAGCGATGCACGCAATGTTGACGACGGGACTTCAAAAAGCAACCGGCCCTCTGAACTACCCGTTTGTGAAAAGCCGAGCTTCGAGTGCATGCGGATTGACAGCGCATTGGACATGTGCACGCGTGTGCGGAGCGTTACATCCGGCCAAGACCGCATGCATTGCACAGCTTGTGCAAGCAAAGGCCGCAGGACAGCGGTGCCTTTGTAACATGGATGAATTTGAAGTGAGTGAACATGAAAGTCTCCAGTCAGTGGGGATACATATTCAAGATAGGCGGCAAGTCGTCCATCGCGTCTCACTTCCAGAATTTTCGCTCCACCCGCTATTTCTCGTGCCAAACCTGCCCGGCGAATCGACGCATCGAATACGGCATTGGCCGCAATGAAGTAAGTCGCCATGTTCAAGCGATCCAATTCAATGATCTCTTCAATGCGCGTTGACAACGTCATTGGATAACTGCCTGAACTCTTAGAACCAATGATCAGCAATGGCGGGTGAGTCAATGCCGTGCCCACCCCAATGTCAACGCCGCCAAGGCCGCAGCGGCCACAGCAGGTTGAGTGCCAAGCCGCCGAGGACCAGGCCGGTGGCCAGCAGCTTCCAGGCGGGCAGCGCTTCACCCAGCGCCCAGGCGGCGGTGCTCATGCCGAAGACGGGCACCAGCAAGGCCATCGGCACGATGGTGGCAGCGGGGTGGCGGGCCAGCAGCCAGCCCCAGACGCCAAAGCCGAACAGGGTGTTGCCGACCGCCTGCCACAGCACGGCGGCCCAGGTGACCGCATCGGCCCGGGCCAGGCCCTCGGCGATCAGCGTTGGTCCTTCAAAAATCAGTGATAAGGCCAATAGCGGCGGCACGGCAAAGACACTGGTCCAGACCATATAGCTCAGCATATTGACCCGGCCGGCCCGCTTGACCACCATGTTGGCGCAGGCCCAGCTGAAGGCGGCGGCCAGCACCATCGCCAAGCCCAGCGGCGTGGCGCTGCCGTCGGCATGGCGAGCAATCAACACAATGCCGCCCGCCGCCAGCAGCAAGGCCAGCCACTGG
This sequence comes from Burkholderiales bacterium, assembly GCA_947450745.1. GTDB lineage: Bacteria > Pseudomonadota > Gammaproteobacteria > Burkholderiales > Burkholderiaceae_C > Paucibacter_A. Next base: position 2,050 of record CANFYD010000349.1, on the reverse strand, counting down.
TAGGCCTGCAGCTTTTCATGGCTGACCCGCATGGCCAGCATCAGGGTGAAGAAGACCTGCATCTGCACCACCAGCGACGCCAAGCCCGGCGAGATATTCGAGCGCATGGCCAGAAACAGCAGCCCGAACTGACCCACGCCGATCAACAAACCGTACAGGGCCAAGCTGCGCCAGGGCAGTTCGGGTTTCTTCAAAAAGAAGATCGCCGGCAGCACGGCAAAGGCGAAACGCAGCGTGGCGAACAGCAGCGGCGGCAGTGCGTTCAGCCCCAGTCGGATGACGACGAAATTGCTGCCCCAAATGGCCACAACGGCCAAGGCGAGCAGAAAGTGGTTCAGCGGCAGGCGCGCAGAAGCAGACATTAAAAATCCATCGGTCAGGGTGGTTCAGTTTAGGGGTGCGGGGAAAAGTGCTGCGGGCGGGTTGCGCTGGCTCAAAGCGGGCGCAGCGGGTGGACTTAAAACTTGGCACTTGAACACGGCTTTTTGATGCTTTGGCGGTAGCCGCTTTATTGCAGATTGTTTGCCAAACCCACGAACACCACCCGGAGAACACAGCATGTCCAACTCGACCCGAATCCGTCGTTCGTCTGACCGTCAAGAGGGCGCTGCGCGCGCCCCTGACAAGACCCACGCCTTGCGCGCGCTCGCCGCCGCCACGGCGATGTTGGCGGCCGCCGCACTGGCTCCGGCCGTTGCCGCGCCGCTGTCCTTCAGCGCGTATGCCAATGTCTACGGCTACGTCAGCACCCAATACACCAGCCCGCTGTTGGGCGACGTGTCCTTCACCCTGAACGGGCCGAGCAACTACAAAAACAACTACAGCGGCTCCGGCGCGCTCACCACCGGCGTGGCGTCGGTCAACTACACACTCCCGGCCGGCTCAGCCCCCGGCTTTGACCCGCTCTACGACATCATCACCAACAGCGGCCAATACGGCTTCAACTACGCGGGCCAGGCCGAAGTGCGCGGCTTGCGCATGCACACCAAGATCGAGGCCAGCAATGTGGACTTGGGCGGGCCTGCCAACAACCCGAACAGCCAGGTCTCCGCCTACGCTTACACCGGCTCGAACCAGCAGTTCTTCATCGGGGCCACCGCCGCCCGGCCAACCGGCAGTTATGGTGCGATTCTGGTCGGCTTGACGCTGGACGGCGGCTTCCCGACGCCGGCCAACCCGGCAGTTTTCAACAATGCATCGGCCTCGAATCAAGTCAATACGTCCTTCGTCGACACCGCCGGCGTCAGCTATCAAAGCAGCTTCTACCTGTCCACCTACGCGGGTGACTCGAACTGGACCGGCAGCAGCACGGCCTACAAAAAGCTGTTGTTCCAGTACGGCACGCCCTTCTCCATCAATATGTACCAGAGCGCCAACGCTTACACCAACGGCTCGGCCAACTTCTTCAACACCGGCTACATCAGCTCGCTGGAACTGCCCTTCGGTGCGGCGCTGGACTCCGGCGCACAGCAAGCCGGCCTGGGCTCGCTGTCCGATCTGTATGGCCATGTGACGAATTCAGCCACCGTCGACGCCCTCAACACCAACTGGGACTTCGGCAGCAATGGCGGCGGCTTCACTCCGCCGGTGCCGGAGCCGTCCAGCTACGCACTGATGCTGGCCGGCTTGGCGGCACTCGGTTTGATGGCACGGCGCAAGATCACCCGCGCAAGTCGCTGAGTCAGCGCAAATTCTGCAAATGGCCCAGCGGCAATGCCGCTCCGGCCTTGACCTCGCCGAGCGAAAAGCTGGTGTGGATGCCCTTCACATTCGGCAGGTTCAGCAAGGTGTCGATCGAAAAGCGCGAGAAGGTGTCTAGGTCGGTGGACATCACTTGCAGCTCGAAGGTGCCCGCACCCGAGATGTAGTGGCAGGAAATGACCTCCGGCAATTGCCGGATCGCGTCCTCCAGCAGCTTGGCCGCCGCGCCGTTGTTGCGGTCGGCGTCCAGGCGCACAAAGGCCAGCACGCCCAGCCCCACCTTGCGGCGGTCGATCTCGGCCCGGTAGCCGGTGATGTAGCCCTGCTCTTCCAGCCAGCGCACGCGCCG